>DFEN01000042.1:11372-19688 GCA_002368685.1 Lachnospiraceae bacterium UBA3801 | reverse complement strand
CCCAGCTGATTCACACCAACATTTACATAGTTCGGAAGAGCTGAAACCTCAATAGCATTTGAAGCATCCTTAACCTGGAGCTTGATGTTATCTACGGTAATGGTATGCTCTCCAGGATCACTGCTCATATCCTCCATCTTGCCCATGTTGAAAACAATACGTGGAGCAGGATCAGATTCCTCAGTCATCTCGAAATCAACTGTGAAATTTGTAACCTCAGGACCAACATCGATAACCTCACCCTGATATGCATGATAATCTCCACCATTTAACTGAAGTCTATACTCAACCTTTCTCTCTATATCACTGGAAATGTCGAAGCTGTATGTATATACGCAATTCTCACTAAGTGCAAATCCATCCCAGTAGATCTGATTCGCATAATCGAGTCCGCCGCAATTCTTAATCTTTGCAACGAGCTGACCATCGCTCGCACTAAGGTCAAATGTACCACCGTTAGTATAGGACATGAATCCATCAACATCATTATCGTCAAAATTGATATCGACCAGAACGTCGCCATCCTTCAGCTGAGCCGAGCCCTCATCTCCTGATGCAAAAGCATCGCCCAGGCTGGCCGGACCAGTTCCCTTGAGACTGCTACTTGCAATCTCGGTTGCCTCCGATACAGACGCATCATTTGTACTTTCTACTCCGGTTATATCTCCTGTTGCTCCCTCTGTAGCAGGTGTCTTGCCACCACAACCAGTCATCCCCAGTACCATCATACATGCAAGCGCCGCGCTAACACATTTCCTTAATTTCATAAACCCTCCTAAATACAGAAATCTAAAACTTCCTTGAAATCCATATCTCCGCCAAATATCGAAAGCGCACTTCCGACAGTAACATCTATCTTATCTTTTCCCAGTTCCTTTATGAGCCCTAGATCTTCGAAACTTGATACTCCGCCCGCATAGGTCACAGGAATCTTTGCACCCCAGCTACCCAGCAGCTCTATCAGCTCACCATCTATTCCGCTTCTCTTACCCTCTACATCAACAGCATGTATCAGGTATTCATCAGCATATTCAGACAGCATATCCAGTGTGTCGAGACTTAATACGGTATTTGTAAACTTCTGCCATCTATCTGTCACGATATAATATTTTCCATCCTCTGCCTTTTTTCTACAGGAAAGGTCGAGAACGAGATGATCCTTTCCAACAAGATTTATAAGACTGACCAGTCTTTCATAGTCAATCTCTCCATCCCTGAAAACATAGGAAGTGACGATAACATGAGAAGCTCCCAGCTTGATATACTCTTCGGCATTCTGATCAGTTACACCTCCACCTATCATGAAGCCTCCCGGATATTCCTTCATGGCTTCAGATGCAGCTCTTATATCCTCCAGGTACTCAGAAGTGCCGGCCTTGTTGAGCAAAATGATGTGGCCGCCAGGGATGTTGCAATTACGGTAAAGCCTTCCATAATACTCTGCTCCATGCTCAGCCACATAGTTTGTATCCGCTCCTTTCACGTCATCCAGAGAGCCTCCAACGATCTGTTTTACCTTTCCATCATGTATATCTATACAAGGTCTGAATTTCATAGCTGACTCCTTATTAATAATCAGTTTTTATTCTTTACAACTCAGATATTTATTATACCATCTTGGAATTAAAAAACATATCACAAAGTAGACTTTTTTTATCCGTATCTTCACATACTTTCAGGGCAAAAGTTTGTTGACAGCAAGAAAGCCTATAAGTTATCCTTTCCTATAGAAAATAGTTGATTCTTCTAAATCTATACACGCGAGGATAACATATGAATTTCGATACATTACCTGTAAATAAAAATGCGTCAGCAAGCGCAAAAAAACTTCTGGAATATTTAGTAAGTGTTGCCGGAAATGCAATCCTTACTGGACAGCATACACAGACAATACCTATGGAGGAGTATCAGCTGATACACGAGCTAACTGGTAAGTATCCAAAAGTAGTCGGATTTGAGATGTTATCGTACAGCCCAAACATCAATTATGAGGATGCTGACGAGGAGTGTCTTACAGAAGTTTATGAAAATAGAAATACTCTCGAAAAAGCACTAGAGCTTTCTCAAAACACAGATTCTGTTTTGACATTTTGCTTCCACTGGTTTTCACCAATAGGAGGACGCGACAAAGCATTCTACACAAAGAACACCGACTTTGATGCCAGTAAGGTTTTAGTAGAAGGCTCTCCGGAGCGCGAGGCTTTCTATTCAGATATGAAACATATCGCTGATCAGCTTGAAATATTTAAGGAAAAGGATATACCTATCCTTTGGAGACCATTCCACGAGGTAGAAGGCACCTGGTTCTGGTGGGGTGCAAAAGGTGGCGAGGTCGCAAAAAAGCTGTATCACCTGATGTTTAATTATTTCGTAAAGGAGAGACAGTTAAACAACCTACTGTGGGTTTGGAGTGCGCCTACTAAGGAGTCATATCCTGGAGATGATTATGTCGATGTAATTGGATGGGATATATATCTTCCAGAAAAAGAATATACTGACTATAAGGATCGCTACGAGGAGCTGATTCAAAATACAACCCCTCACAAGGTCCCAGCTATCACTGAAGTAGGATATATTCCTGACATGAATAAACTAGCAGAGTCTCACATTCCATGGGCTTACTACATGACCTGGTCCAAGGAGTTCTGCCTAGAAGAAAAGTTCAATACATTTGAAGATGTACGAAATGCTTACAAACATGAATACAGCATATCTTTATAATAAATTAGCTTTTAAAATATTTCTTATTCTTCACTTACATCTGCTACAGTAAGAGTCTTCAGTTCATCATCACTGATATTCTCTATAGTTACTACTCTAGTTGCCTGACGCTCGATACATCTCTCCAGATAGTTTCGAGCTTCTCTTGCATTTGCGAAGTTATCTTCATGTTCCTTCGCGCGTTTGGTCAGATGCTCTTCAACATACTTAGCAGCCTCTTTATCTGTTACATATTCCTGCTTCTTGCACATGTTGTTAAATATCTCTGTAAGCTCCTCACCAGAATAATCTGCGAAGAAAATATATTTATTAAATCTGGACTTAAGACCTGGATTCGAATTAACAAACTCTTCCATCTTGTCAGTATAACCCGCAACGATAACTATCAGATCATCACGGTTATCCTCCATCAGCTTGAGAAGAGTGTCCACGGCTTCCTGTCCAAAATCCTTTTCATCTCCGCCCTTTATAAGAGTATAGGCTTCGTCTATAAAAAGGATTCCACCGATAGCACTCTTAACAACCTCTGCAGTTTGAGTCGCAGTCTGTCCTACATATCCCGCCACAAGATTAGATCTATCAACCTCTATCAGCTGTCCCTCGCTGACAACGCCAAGAGCCTTATATATTTTTGCCAGAAGTCTGGCAACGGTTGTCTTACCTGTTCCCGGATTTCCAGAGAATACAAGATGAAGCGTGATATCCGGCTGCTTCATTCCACGTTCCTCGCGGAGTTTTCTGATCTTTACTAGGTTAATCAGATTTGTCAGATCCTGCTTCACAGACTTTAGACCAACAAGAGTATTTAGCTCCTCCATCATCTGTTCCAAAGTCTCTTCCGGCTGAACATCGAGTCCTTCAGAGGACATTGCCTTACCTGCATTTGAAGCTAGATTATTATCAGTCTTTCCTGTCTGAGTGTGGTTTCTCAGATTCTTACTCTTAGGATTCACTTTACCAGAACCAACTCCATCAGTGAAGTAGAGTCCGTATTGTTTCAGGAATTCATCCAGCATCATTGTAAAGTTTGAAAGGTTAGCAACCTCTGTGACTGTCTCACCATTCACTGCAACATAAGCCGCGCCAAGCTCCTTATATAGCTCCACCACTTCCTTAGCAACGGGTCTTCCGCTTCTAGCTTTGATGCCACCAGACAGATCACTTTTTGTAATATAGAGCATGCATCTTGGAGGAGTATTTATAAATTCCTTATCCATGCATTTTCCATATTTAAAATTCATGAACTGAGAAATGTTCATTCTCGTTCCTAGATAATCACTTATAAAATCCAGCTCAAGTCGTCCGTCCGTTCCGTCTGACTCAAAAAGAAATCCTATGAACTGAAGGAGATTATACTTCAGCATCTCTCTTAACGTCATACCTGTCGCCAGAGTGAGCTTCGGATCAGAATTCTGAACCTCGTCCATCAATCTAAATGTCGCATCTACTTTTTGTTTAAGTGAATAGTCTATCATTTGCTACTCCTTTTTCTTTGCAAAGAACTAAAGTCTTTTGCTTATTTACTTCATAAGAAGTGCCCTGCAAGGGGCTCCGTCTGCTCCGCCCAAGTTAATTGGAGCGGCATTTAATAAATATATTCCATCCTCAACCTCAGCAAGACGTATGCCCTCAAGAAGAACTATCTCGGCGCCGAGCATTATTAGATGTACTGCCATAGGCGCGTCCTCAGGGCCAACTGTCTGAGATTCATTTCCAAATAGAAGGATATTATTATCCGCAAAAACCTTTGCCGCGCCTTCTGTAACAACAGCATTTCCCCTAACAAGAATTCTGTTATAAGCGTCGCAGTCCTCAGTACCAGATGCTTTTACAGCCTCTCTTGCCGAACTCAGTATTTTCTCTGCATCCTCCGCTGTGACATCGCCTTCATGAGTTGCCACGTAAGCATAGCCTACGAATCTTTTCATATCAACTTCATCAATGGTCTTGCCATCCTCTATAAAGTGATATGGCGCATCAACATGGGTTCCGTTATGCGCACACATTTCCAGCTCTGTCAGATTGCAGACATCGCCATTTTTTATACTCATCTTTACAGTTCTCTTAGGAGAAGGATCTCCCGGAAAAACTGCACAGCCAAAAACCTCTTGGGAAATGTCATATATAGTCATTTCGTTTCTCCATTTCAAAACTTCTTACATACTACTCACTAATCTTCAAGCTTAAATGGAAGTCTACTAATTATGTCCTTCTCTTTATCTATACCTGGATATACCTCCATGAGCTTTAGGCCCTTTTCGCCTAGCTCAAAGACGCATCTCTCGGTTACATATATAACTCTCTGCCCGTTTTTTCTTGCACGCTTCGCAGAGAAGCTGATGCTCTTTACATTTTCCACAAACTTATCAATAGCACCTTCGCTCTTAATTACAACTTCGCCATCCTCTTCCTCTACAGATAACCCCTTCGTGTTAAATGTAAGACAGAAAACAACGGTTGGTGTTTTGGCTGTGATATTGGCGAAACCACCGACCCCGGCAAAGGCTCCAGGACCCTTATGGGCATTTACATTTCCGTACTGATCAACCTCTATACCACCCATGAAGCAGATATCAAGTCCACCGTTATTGTAAAGGTCAAATTGATTTGCCATGTCGTAGATAGAGTCCGCACCGATAACTGCGCCAAACACTTTTCCTGAAGCCGGGAAACCACCGACTCCACCAGACTCCACCGTAAGAGTTATTTTCTCAAGTATTCCGCTCTGTCTGGCAAACTTGGTAACCTGCTCTGGAATGCCAACTCCAATATTAACTATATCATCCGGCTTTAATTCATCCGCCGCACGCTTACCTATTATTTCTGCGCTGGTGTTAACGAAGCTCTTAGTCATCGTGCGCTTCTCAAGCATTTCCGCCCAGTCCATCCACTGCGAATAAGGTATTTCGAAGCTACCTGTGAGTGACTCATAAGCCGCATGTCTAGGCTCTGGTTTAATCTCAACGATTGCATCCACCAGACAACCCGGAACAATAGTGCTGTGAGGTCTGGAGGGTCTGACCACAAGTCGGTCAACCTGAACGATAACTGTACCGCCATTAGCCTTTACAGCCTGACATATAGACAGCGCATCGCCGGCTGTAAACATATCCTCGAAAGATATATTTCCCTTATAATCCGCAGCTGTACCCTTGATTATCGCAACGTCAATCTTAGGCAGCTTATAATACAGAAACTCATCTCCATCGAGCTCAACATATTTAACGAGCGAATCATCCTTTGAAATGTTATTGATGCCCGGACCTTCAAGTCTTGGATCAACAAATATATCTAGACCAACCTTCGAAAGTGCACCCGGAAGTCCACCTGCCTGAGCTCTCAGCGCATGAGAAATGCACCCCAGCGGAAGATTATACGCCTCGAATCTATCCTCGAGAACCAGCTTTTTAGTGCTATACATCGCACCGAAATGTCCACAGATGATCTTGTCCACTGCGCCCTCTCTTATATATCCTTCGGCCGCTCTATTCTCGTCCCAAACTCCAAAGCCTGCACTTGATACACAGGTCAGATGCTTAGGCGAACCCGTCTTCTTAAATCTTTCATATAATGCTTCGTGAAGCTCTACCGGATTATCAACTCCTAGAAAGGAATTGAGAGCGATTACATCTCCATCTTTTATTAAGCTCATAGCCTCGTCGGCTGTCATTACTCTATACAATGTTTTATACCTCTTAGTCTTTAATTACATCTAGCCCCAGGATCGAGTATATCCTTCAGCTCATATATGGAAATGAGCGCTTTTCTGCAGGAATCAATCTCCTGATTCATTTCAAGTTCAGGATCCTTCGGACCAAAGTATGGCTTATTCACATCCATTACATCTTTTCCTGCATTTCTAAAACTATTACCATCTATAGCCACTGTCATGACATTTCCTTTTAGAGTGATGGCAAAGAAAAAGTCTCTACGAAGATTTAGCAGAGTTTCTATCATTGATGGAGTTAGAAATCTATAGGCTTCATCATCATAGGTTGCTATGGTGTCGAAATTCTCAGCAAAATATGGGTTCTCAGTATCAATAATATTTACTTCTTTATCCTTAATCTTCTTGAACTTGTTGACCTCTTTTTCACCGCCCATGACGCCCTTCTTGGTCGTTGTGCTCATGATGTGGACTGCTCCATTTGTGGTAAAACTGGTACGAAACTTAAAAATAGTACCATTAAAGTATACCTCCTCATGGGTATCGCCATCATCATCTCTCCACTCATAGTATATCTTATAGCCCATGAATTCGAAGGCATCTGTGTTTGTCACATTTTGCCAGTCATAGGCACACATAGAGGTAAACCTTCCGCTTGCTTTCTTGTTAAAAGGTTTAACCATATATCCTTCAACAAGAGCGTCGTCGTAAGACAAAGGTTCCTCGACAAGGTCTTTTCCATCAAATGTAAAATTCGCACTTAGCTTATCATCAAAAAGCTTGAGCTTCGCATCTGCTATCCTATGAAAGTAATCATAATTCTTATACTCTGGACTCTGTTTCCCCATAGACGTTAAAGCAAAGACCAGCAGTAGCATTAGCATAACCGGCATAGCTATCGACATAACCATTATTATTACTGGAATCAGAAGAATCATCACGATAATAGTAACTGTCGTATTTCCGTTAGTCAGTTCGCCAAGCTTACTGGTATATTTCCTAAAATTGGGCATGTTCGACTTGCGAGCAATCGAGGCAAAATATTTATACTCCTCCAGGAGCTTCTCTCTATTTGCCAGATGTACATCGCCGGTCTTCAGCCTTTTTCTAAATGCACTAAGTTCCATATTTCATTTCCTTTTTTATAAACGCCTTTTTAAGAGATTCTACTTAAAAATTCATATTCATATCAATATTCTTAAGCTCATTAAGATTCTCTTCATGAATATAATCCATCTTAGTTACACCCTTAGAATTGCAAACGATGGATGTAGGAAATGTAACTACATAGTTATTAAGCTTTGTGATGTTTCCATTAACAGCACGTCTCGATGCAGAATACTGCTGAGACTGCTCAGATAGCTTGTTGATAAGGTTGTTGAAAATCTCAGCACTCTTTAGCTCTGGATAAGCCTCACCCAGTGCAAAGAAACCTTTCACAACTTCTTCCTGTGACTTTGCCGCTTCATTCAGCTGGCTGACAGTAGCATTTGTAGGAACCTGTGTCAGATGTCTCAGGCCCTCGAAAACTCTCTGCTCGTGCTGAGCGTACTGCTCTGCAACCTTCTTTCCCTGCATGAGAACGTCATATCGTTGTCTCAGCATTATCTCTACTCCTGATAGAGACTCCTCTATCTTAAGCTTAACTCTGTTGATGCTATTAGATGTTGATACATACCATCCGATAATACTAAGAGCTATAACAACTACAATCACTAGTATCACAATAAGAACTGTTGCTCCGCTTCCCATAATACTTAACCCCTTTCTCCTTTGAAAAACCCGGCCCATTGAAGGCCATAAAACTACAGGTTATATTATATTAAAAATCGTAATGATACACAACAAAATGCTTGAAATAATAAATGGCATTACGAATTATCCTTCGTAACGCCATATAAAATCACAAAAGTTGTCACAGGAACCGT
>DFEN01000042.1:0-11335 GCA_002368685.1 Lachnospiraceae bacterium UBA3801 | reverse complement strand
CACAGGAACCGTCCCCACTGGTCACTATTGACTTTTTCACATTCATTTGTTAATCTGTATCCAAAGAAATGGGTTTTGTGTCCAGTAAGCTTGTTATGAGTCGAAGGGGTTGCTCGTTTCTTTTTTTATATCTAGAATATCATATAAATACATTTTTCCATCTAACGAATGTCTGATTAATACTGTAACTTTAAATCTCTCGTAACGCCACATATAATTCACAAAAGTTGTCACAGGAACCGTCCCCACTGGTCACCAAATCTATAACAAATCGGCTGGTTTCTCTATAATATATGTTGCACCAGCGTTCTCTAACTCTTCCCTATCTCCGTATCCCCAGAGTACACCAACTGAATCAATTCCAATTTTATTAGCGGCATTTATGTCCTGGTTTCTATCACCAATCATAAGAACCTTTTCTTTATCAACGCCTTCAAACTGACTAAGCGCGTAGTTTATGACATCGGTTTTTGTATGCCTATCCGCAAAGTTTGATGAAGCGACAAAATAGAAATATTTTTTCAAATCAAAATGCTCCAGCACGATATCTGTAGCTTTCATATTCTTGGAGGTAGCTACTACAAGCGTCTTACCTAGCTCCTTTAGTTTTGCCAAAGTACTTTCTATATCGGGATATACTGAATTATCATATATACCACCCTGATTAAAATAATAATCTCTATAAGTACTAACCGCCTTAGCTGTCTCTTCCTCACTAAACCCAAGAATAACACTAAAAGAATCTTCCAAAGGAGGTCCTACAAAAACTCTGTAATCTCCTGTATAGAAGCCCTCTCCCTTGATAGTATTAATTGTATATTCAAAAGATTTCACGATACCTGATCCTGAATCAGTAAGTGTGCCGTCAAGATCAAACATCAAGATATCATTATTATCTATTATTCCCATCCTTTACTAACTCCTTCCAACTATTACTATCGCTATTCCTTTTCCTACTTTCATTCCTTTTTTTCAAAACTCATGAACTGTCCTCGCCAGCACTATTTGATATGAGATTGGATATATTTTATTTCTTCGTCGGAGAGGAAGTATCCCTTGCCTGCGACATATGGAACGGTCTTAGCGCCTAGAACCATATTGTCTTCATATTCCATAACAGAGATATGGCCATCATATACACCATCGGTGGAAGTTACCCTAATCTCAAAGCTATGTGGTGGGGCATCTAGTTTAAACTCTTGCATCTCATGACCTTCATCATTATATTCCCGAAGCTGACTGTACATTTCCATGGAGAAATCAATTTCATACTCGTCACTTCCACTCTTCTTATATTCATAAAAAGTAAATGTCATATCTGCCTTGTTCATATAATAATCGACTAGTCCATCTACATCCTTACTCTCAGCATATACGCTGTAGTTTAAAAGATATACATCGCAGCCATAGTCTGACTTAAGTTTCGTAACCGGATATGTTTTATCCTCTACCTCAACTCTTCCTAGAACCTCGCCTTCGCTTGTTCCTGGGTTCTGTATCTCGGGAATTAGCTTAAGTGTTTTTCCTTCGTATTCAATCTCAGGTATAGTTTTATTATCATCTGCGAAGGCTTCCTCCATAGTCTCTGGATACTGGGAAAAATCAACGCCTCCAGCTATGCACTTTTGAACGAATTCATTTATTCCCTCTGCCTTATATTCCTCTGCGACTAGTTCGGACGAAGCTGGAATATCACCATCATACATTGTTACCTTCACAGCTGTGATTTCATTTCTCACGTCTGTATCGCAAATAAATGACAAAACACATTTACCAACACTTGGGATATCTGCATCTATAAAATAGTCAACTCGCTTGCCCTCGTCACTGGGCTCACACCATCTCTTTTTTATATTTTTATTATTTATTGCAAGTAATGCCTTTGCCAGATCAGTTTTCTCTTCCTCAGGCATATTACCTTGAAGCTTATCAGACACATATAGCAGTGGCATGTCTAGTGAGCTATTGGCATAGTCACCCACCGTTTCTATAGCTGTTGTAATATACGAACCACTGAAACGTTCTGGATAATCGATACCCGGAAAGACTCCACCTTCTTTTCCATAGCCTTCTTCCCATTCACGAACACACAGGTTATAAACACCTACACTATCTGCATCGGCCTCATTTTCGAGAACATCTACCCAGTCGAGGCGATACACTTTATCACCTGTTTCTATATAACAGATGCAGCTTATTTCATTTATCGATTCATCCATCTTATAGGTTTCATATTGCGAATAATTATAATCTCTTATATCGGTATTGGTTCCCTCATATAGATCAAAAATATACTCACATCCCAGATCCCAATCTGTCGTATCTGCAAGTGCCTTTTTTGAGAATACGCTTTTCAGTTTATCCTCGTCATCCTTCTCCAACGCTTCAACAACAGTTTCTGCAACCTGAGGCATTATCTCTTCTTTAATCTGCTTAGGGGTATATCCCATCGGATCTGTTTTCAGTTTATCGGAAAGGTCAACCCTCGAACACGCAACAGGTGACAGCAGCAAAACAAGCGCGAAAGCGATAACAACTATTCTTTTAATCACAGAACTTTTGATAATCATCATATAGCTCCAACTTCTCCAACTCGAACCTAAACTCTTTCAACTACTTTAAAACATCACAACTACTCTAAGAAAGCACTAGATATAATACCAGAAGCAATAAAAGGAAAATGATATTGATAACTGTGAATGCAAGCAAATAGTGTTCCCCTTCTGACTTCACTTTGTTATAGAACTTATAGGTTATAAGACTTGCCATGCTTGCTATAAGTGTTCCCAAGCCTCCAAGATTTGTACCCACCAAAAGTGACGAACCATTCTTGGTAAAGGCTGAAAGTAACATTGCAGAAGGCACATTACTTATAACCTGCGAGGAAAGAATCGCCGTCAGCGTAACATTTTTCTCTATTACTCTCGACAGAGTATCATGGATTACATCAATCCTTCCAAGGTTACCTATTAGTACGAAGAAAAATACAAAAGTAAGAAGCAATCCGTAGTCTATTCCCTTATAGGCTTTCCTATCAAATATTAAAACAACTAGCGCAACCACTGCTAGCATAACTGTAAAACTAATTATATTAGAAACTGTAAGCAGACACAAAACAAATAAAATAGTGTAAACGATAAGGGGCACTCTCTTGGGAGAAGACACCTCCTCTGTCACAGCAGTATCAACCGTCTTATCCGTTTTATTTAGAAGAATTACACTTACTACTAACAGAATTAGTGATGCAGCACTATAAGGAAGCATCAGTTTAATAAAGTCCGTAAGTGCAATATGATATTCAGTATATAGATAAAGATTCTGTGGATTTCCAATTGGGGTCAGCATACTTCCAAGATTTGCAGACACGGTCATCAGGATAAGCGTAAACATGGTCCTTCTTCTATCTTTAAAGGCCTTTAATACATTTAGTGCAAAAGGCACAAGCGTAACGAGAGTAACATCATTTGTAAGAAGCATACTCATAAAAAAGGATAAAACCACGAGAAACAGTGAGATATTTTTTTCAGAGTGAATCTTTCCTAGTAGCTTATTAGTGAAGAAATCAAATGTACCTATTCTGATATAAGCACTCACTACGAGCATAAGCGAGAAAAGAATCGCAAGCACACGAAAATTTATATAACCAATATAATCCATATCAGGCTTTACGAATATACAGGATACCAAAGCGAGAACTCCTGATATGATCAGCACCGAATCCTTTTTAAATATTTCAATAAGCTTATTCTTTAATTCCAACTTGATCGACCTCTCATTTCATCTATACACGAAAATGAATTATAAACATTTACTCAGAAAAATCAATCAAAATCACCATTTATTTATTCGGAAATAAAATATATAATATGTCCCAGACTATTACAAATTAAAGGAATCAAAAATGAGTATATTAAATGTTGAACACCTGACTCACGGTTTTGGTGACAGAGCTATCTTTGATGATGTTTCTTTCAGACTTCTTGCCAGAGTTCAACTTCAAGATTGCAAAAACACCTAGCAAGGTTTTATTCGAAACAACAGAGCTTGTTATCGGGTACGACGAGCCCCTTTCTTCTCCTCTCAACATTTCTATGGAGAGAGGTTCCAGAATAGTCCTGACTGGCGCAAACGGTATAGGTAAAACCACTCTACTTAAGAGTATCCTCGGCCTTATCCCTTCTATAAGTGGCTCCGTTGAATTAGGCGAGAACCTTGAAATTGGCTACTTCGAACAGGAGATGCCTTCCGACATCGAAACCACTTGTCTTCAGGAAATATGGAACGAATTCCCAGGCTTTACTCAATATGAAGTAAGATCTGCTCTAGCAAAATGTGGTCTCACCACCAAGCATATCGAAAGTAAATGTAAAGTCCTATCTGGGGGCGAGCAGGCAAAGGTCAGACTCTGCAAGCTTATTAACCGAGAGTCCAACCTGCTTGTTCTTGATGAGCCTACAAATCATCTCGATGTAGACGCCAAGGAAGAACTCGCTAGAGCTCTAAAAGATTATAAGGGTAGCATTCTTATGGTTTGCCACGAGCCAGAATTCTACGAAGATATAGCTACAGAAGTTTGGGACTGCACTCAGTGGACAACCAAAATCTTTTAATTACATTATTCTGTTATTAATGAGTAAGCGGAGATTCGCTTTATACGGCTGGACATTATCCATATGAAAACTGCTGAAACAACAAGTCCGAAAATAACAGACACTACCGGCATCCATGTGAACATGGTCATACTTGATTTCATTATGCCTATAGAAGAAAGTAATCCAGCAAGTATCGAATTCGACCACATACCTCCAAGTACCGAACCAACTACTGCTCCAACAAATATCTGAGGCAACATAGAAAGTATAAGTTCTATCCTTAACTGACCACTTGAAAATCCCAGCGCCTTCTTTATTCCTATCTCCTGCTGTTTCTTTATAATTTGTGTTTTAACCAAAAGGTTTAGAGATAACACAATTACCAGAACGCAGATGACAACCATAACACCAACCATGAGTGACGCTATTAAAATCACAGGATCTTCTCCAGTACTAAGAGATTCTAAAACATTTCCAAAGCCATTTATTTTATCACCATACATATTCTGAACGCTCTCAACTATCTTCCTGGAATCAGCCACAGAATGATTTTTAACAAATATGCCATAATTATTCTTGGATGCTTTATAGCCCAGATGTTCTGCTCCCTCTTCTGTGAGAGATATGTCCATTCCATTATTTGATACTGATTGTTCAAGCCCGGTTATTATATATTTTCGATTCTCTGTTCCATACGATATTTCTATCTCGTCGCCAATACCCACACCAAGAGTTCTAGCAAGAGCTCCACCTGCGGCAACCTCATTATCATACTTAGGTATTCTACCCTCATATACATTTACATCAGGTATAGCATTCCAATCATCTGTTATTGTCGAATCAACCGCATAGCCCTCAGCTGTCATTCCAGTTGAATCTTTCCAAAACACGCTTTCCACTCCAGGAATTTCCCTTATCTCAGCTATTGCATTTGGATCCTCTTTAAAAATAAAATTGACATCTGACCCGACCAGCTGAAGCATTCTATATAGAGAAGATGGATCATAAACACAGTTATATGCCAGGAATGCCGAAAATGTAGTAACTATCCCTATAGAAGTCATAACTATAAAGAGAATAACGTTCTGTTTCGCACTACTTAGTACTGACTTTAGTGCCATTATCCAAGTAAGCGGTCCACTTGTTTTTTCGATTGGTGCATAATTCTTCTTAAAACTGTGAGTATTTATTCCGAACCGAAGTGCTACAACAGGATCCAGCTTTCCTATTCCTCTTGTACTAATAAAGGAAACTATAAGAACTGATCCAAGTATCATAATCATTGTTATAAGAATTGCGCCGGTTGTAAATGTAGAGTCCCACGTAACTCCACTAAAGCCTCGTATCATATACTCAAAAATAGGTAAAACTATTTTTGAAGAAACAATACCCAGAATTGTGGCCAATGCAGTAGTTAGCATAAACTCTATAACTATCCCTAGCCTTATCTGTCTGGATGTATACCCCAAAGCCTTTAATGCTCCGATATTCACTATATTTTGTTCTATACTATTTGAAATCCTGAAATATATGATTACTACAGCAATTAAGGTTATGATAAGTGCAAATGCAAACATCATTGCAGCAATTAAATTTTGCATATATGTGAAGGAAGCTATTACTATATCTACTCCTATTGCATTTGCAAGAATACTATGCTCACTGAAGGACTTAGTAAGTCGCCCCTCAACATCTGAAGATTTCGCTCCCGGAGCAAGCTTCATGTAAAATATTGTTGTCGAATATCCAGAATCACTTTCCGGATTCTCTGTCTCGCCCTGTTCCTCAGCAGTTTTTTCTATAGCACTTTGCTGTAAGTTATATTCCTCTGTTTTCCACTCGTTATAAAGCGAGGGCGAAACATATGTGATTCCATCCGCACTTGAAATTAAAGATTCAAAAATTCCAGCAACTTGAAAAGTATAATATTTATTGCCAACCTTTACATCTATACTATCGCCCAGCTCCGCCTTAAACAGATTAGTATTATAATAGTACGATAAATAGATTGGATTCTCATATTCCTCTTCTGATAATTCTACAAAATGTGGAGCTTCAATTTCACCCCACTCTCCATATGGAAGAACCGGCAGAGTATATGTTGACATGTCATACATATTCTTCGAATCTTCTTCTGATCCATCTTTTTTCATCTGAAATTCTTTCATTACTGGATAGACTTTTTCATAGGATTCTATCCCCTCATCATTTAAGATAATCTCTTCAATCTTATCTTTATCCTCATCCTTCAGAGCACTCAGCACACTTACATCTGCAAAGTTATACTCCTCAAGCTTATCTCTATGAAGCGAAGAATATCCTAGTAAAATCGCTATTCCTGTATGGAACATGAATACCGCAAGAACCATTATGAGGAAAAAGGTTACCATATGGGTCAAGTCGTTTTTGAAGTTTGATTTTATTATTTTTGTTAACATATCGTTACCAACCCATCTCTCCTAGAAATGCACGAAGCTTCGCATGTCTTTCCTTGTCACCCGTCACATAAGGACCTAGGTGACATTCGCCACAGATAGCTCCATCCTTTAGATAAATGATACGGTTTCCTCTTCTGGCTGATTTCATATCATGAGTAACCATTACTATACTTTGCCCATCTCTGTTAAAATCAGTAAGTATATCAAGAACAGCATCGCTGCTCGCACTATTAAGAGCTCCTGTAGGCTCATCCGCAAATACCATTTCTGGTCTATTGATAAGTGCTCTGATTATTCCTACACGTTGTGCCTCACCACCAGATAACTGATTCGGAAACTTATTCCATAGCTTTTCTTCTATACCAACCTTCTTAAGAAGCTCCTTAGATTTCTTAACCAGCTCTTTCTTGTTTTGTCCCGTAAGTAAGCCTGCTGCGAGAACATTATCAAGTATACTCATGGTCCCTATCAAATGTATCTGCTGGAACACAAAGCCACAATGTCTTCTTCTAAATATAGCTAGCTGATCACTTGTGAACTTAGTTATATCCTTTCCACAAAAATCTATCTTCCCTAGACTTGCCTTATCCATTCCCGAAAGGGCATAGAGAAGTGTAGATTTACCCGCTCCAGAGGAACCCATTATTACTGTGAAGTCTCCCTCGTAGATTCCCAGATCCATGTTCTTAATGATATGATGCTGGACTCCACCAACGGAAAATGACTTACACAGTTTTTCTGTTTTTATGATTGTATTCTTTTCTTCCATAAAAGTTTTTCCTTAATGAATTATTCGTATTTCTTCTGTTTCTTTCTCTTGATAACGCCACCAACTATAGCAACGACTATAATCATAACTACTATTCCACCTATAAATACAGGGCTAATGCTGGATTCTTTTACTTCCTTATCTGCTTCCTCAGCAGCCTGTGTAACTGTCAATTCAACTGAGTCTTCAATAGAACTCTGATTTCCAACAGCATCCTCAAAAGTAACCTTGATATGTATATCGTCTTCACCTATCTGATCTGGTGTTACAGTCATATCAACACTTCCACTTGCACCTGCCTCGACAGTTCCAACATAATAGTTGATCTCTTTTATTGTATCACCTTTTATCTCTACAGATACATTTCTAAGTGTATCCAGTCCCATATTGTTAACCTTAAAGGAGAGGCTTGTCTTTCCATCTATTAAAACCTCTGACTTACTCAGCTTCTTCTCTGATATTCCAAGTCTTGCCTCCTGAACTACAGGAACAACAACACTGGCACTGTCTTCAAATGTATTCTTGTTATTATCCTCATACTTGTAAGAAACTGTCAGTGGATAATTAGTCTGCGCTAAATCCTTCTTGGCAACCATCTTAACTGTCACATCACAGCCGTCTTCCTTATCTATCTCATTTATATATACTGTGTCGGAGCCTGATGCTGTCGTAATCTGGTTCTCTTCACTGGATATCTTAAGACTTATGTTGCGGAGCTTTGTGCTGTTTGATTCATTCTTAAGATGGAGCACCATTTCGAATTCATCTCCCGCCTTAACCTGATTTCCAGATATATCTCTTCCTGTTATAACAAGCTTTGGTGTAGCATAGTAGTTTGTCTTTGAGGATTTTTCCTCTGTTTTAACAACCTCTATCTCTGGTTCCTCTGAAGCATACTCCTGTGCATCTGTCTCAGAAGCATAAACTACATTTGCATTTGCTGTACCTGCAAATCCTCCTCCAACTACTGACCCTGTAAAAAGAGTAGCTACAATTAAAAAAGTTCCGATACGTCTCATATCTGCCTCCTATTATGAAAATAAATTTATCAACCTTATGCGTTCATAATAAAGAAGTAAATATTAAGCGTCATTATCGGAACATTAATTTTATATTAATTTGCTAAGCGAGCCTGAATCCTATAGTCACCCTGAAACCTCCAGCAGCATTCTCACATTCTATAGTACCTCGCATGTCATTCATAAGATTCCTTGCGATACTAAGTCCCAGTCCGGCACCTTCCTTACCCTCAGCATTCTTACCACGACGGAACTTCTCCATAATAAATGGAAGATCCTCCTCCGGTGCTCCGCCACCATGATCAGTAAAACTTAGGTAGAGGAACTCTTCATCAGTATGAGCCTCCATATCTATCTCAGTATCTGCATATTTATAGGAATTATAAATAATATTAGTTATAACCTGGGAAACCCTAAGCTTATCTAGATATATAATGCATTCCGGTATATCCTGGTAAACAACCTTAGAATTAAAGTCAGCCATTTTAATTATTTCTTTAAGAACTAAGGATTCTACTTCAACCGCTTTTACTTCCAGCTGTTCCAGTTCTTCAAGCGTCGATGCAAATAGATTAGATACGAGACTATCTATCTGATCCGCCTTCGCTCCTATAGCTTCAACCTTAGTCTTTGTGAACTCATCTCCAGACTGCTCTGACTTTGCACCTAGAACCTCTGACATAGCCTTTATAGAAGCAACCGGTGTCTTGATGTCATGACTCAGCTGAGCTATGAGTTCTCTCTTACTTACATTTGCCTCATATTCTCGCTGGCGCGCTTCATTTAATTCCTCTCGCATTATATCGAAGCTCTCTGTAAATGCACCAAATATATTTCCTCTATCCATCTCAAGAGGTCTATCCAGATCCCCTTGAGCAACGGCTCCTGCAAATTCCTTCAGGTTATCAAAAGGACGAACAACCCTGTAATATATCATAACGGAATAAGCAATCCATAATATAGCCGCAAGAAAATAACTCCACAAAAATATCTTGGAATAAAACGCATAAAACTCCAGCTCTAACTCAGCAATCTTGTTATATATGATAACCCATCCAACATGCTTACCATCTACGTATATATCTCTTATCGTATCCCTCTCTTTTGTAGCCTCAACAATTGACATGGCATGAGCAGTCTCTGATTCCTGCTCTAAGCTGGTGTAGAGCACATTTTCCTCTATATCAAGAATAGTATAGTCAATGCTATACTTACCGCTTGAGTTGGAAACAATCATGTCATCAGACTTCTCTATCTCTTTGATAAGCTGATTTACCTCTGTAACATCGAGCGTTCCAGGATCCTTCTTCTTGCTGAGACCATACGTAATAGAAGGAACGGACAATATGAAAATTGTAACTATTACGAGTATTATCAAACTCTTCTTCATAAGATTCGCCCTTTAATTATAGTTTAGTATAAGTCCAAGTCCCCTTACTGTTTTGATTATTTTAGGATCATTCGGATCGTCTTCGATTTTTTCACGAAGGTGCCTAAGGTGGACGTTAAGAGTTCCATCTGACACGAAGCTGTCTTCCCAAACATTATCAAATATCTTCTTTTTCGACATTATCTTATCGTGATTCTCCAGTAGATATGTAAGAAGCTTATATTCCATAGCTGTAAGCTCCACCAGTTCACCATTCTTACGAACGAGTCCCGCCTCTGTGTCTATCTCGACATCCCCTATAGTATAGATGTTCTCATTACTCTTTGATTTATTTCCTGCAGGAAGCTGCTGGCCCATCTTCTCATATCGTTTCAGTACAACCTTAACTTTTGCATATAGAACATTTAATGAATATGGCTTTGTTATATAGTCATCTCCACCAATATTCAGAGCTATGACCATATCATCATCACTCGAGCGCGCACTTATAAAAAGAATTGGAATATCATAATCAGCCCTGAGCTTTTTGCAAAGTTCAAAGCCAGAGGAATTTCCAAGATTAATATCTAGCAGGATTAGCTTAGTAGTATTTTTCTTGAAAAATTCTAATGCGGCATCAGCTGTATATACTGCAACGGATTTGATATCAAACATGTTTAAATATTCCGCTGTAGAATCAGCTAGCTCTACCTCATCATCAATTATAAGTACGCTGTAGTCCATACTCAGCTCCTTCCCCATATTCAACACTCTCTATTGATGACTTCATTTTAGTTTCTCCTTGCGTAAATCAGCATTATACTGGTTTTAGCTAATCAGCAGAATAATTCTTTTATTTTTCCTATGATAGTTATATCTGCCGGAAGCCAATCAACTGAATCAATCGTTTCCTTAGTCAGCCACTTTGCAGCTTCATGTTCCTTGAGAACCAAATTGCCCTCCATAATACTGCAAAGAAAACAGTCCATTGATAAATGAAACTCTGGATAATCATATTCGATAGTATCAACATACTTCTCAACTTTAATTACTGTATCCAGTTCTTCTTTTATTTCTCTGACTATAGCCTCTTCGGGAGTCTCGCCTTCCTCGATCTTCCCTCCTGGAAACTCCCATCCATCTTTTAA
>DFEN01000162.1 GCA_002368685.1 Lachnospiraceae bacterium UBA3801 | reverse complement strand
GACAAACCTTACGTACAAGTCTCTGAGCTATGATACCAACAAGTGAGTTGGCCAGCATATATGGCTCGATACCCATATCTATAAGTCGTGTAACTGATGATGCAGCATCATTAGTATGAAGTGTAGAAAGAACCAGGTGACCAGTTATAGCTGCTCTAACTGATATGGACGCAGTTTCAGCATCACGGGTCTCACCCAGCATGATAATATCTGGATCCTGACGAAGCAGTGCCCTAAGTCCTACTTCGAAGGTAAGACCAGCGGTATTATTAACCTGCATCTGATTCAGCTTTGGCAGGTTTTTCTCTACCGGATCCTCTATAGTTGATATATTCACCGCTCTCTGAGACAGCTCAGAAAGTATCATATACAAAGTGGTAGACTTACCAGAACCTGTAGGTCCTGTTACATATACTATACCGTTAGGTGACTGGAGCATCTGGCTGACTATCTGATAATTACGTTCATTCATACCAAATGTTCCACTATGATCAATTGTAGCCGCAGATGCTAGAAGTCTAAGAACCGCCTTCTCACCAAATACAGTAGGAATAACGGATACTCTGACATTTATAGGCGTCCCCTCAACATTAGTCTTAAAGTGACCATCTTGAGGAATACGACGTTCAGCGATATCTAGATCACCAATAATCTTTACACGAGCTATAAGGGAATTATGGATATTCTTAGGTAATGTCATGAAGTCTACTATTACACCATCCATACGCATACGAACTGATGTATGTTTCTCAAAAGGCTCTATATGAATATCTGAAACATTTGAGTTATAAGCACGTACAACAAGAGAATTCAGCAAATTGATAATAGGTGTATCATCATCAGCATCTTCTACATTTACTTCGATGATATCATCTTCAGCTAGACTTGACTTAGCAGCTTTATCAGCAGCCTTCTTAGCTGATACTTCTGAATAATAATACTGAATAGCATTATCAAGAGGTTGCTTCTCTGTCAGCTCTATCTTAAGATCGGCACCTGTTACCTGACGTATATCTTCCAAACCATAGAAGTTAAGAGGATCATTTGTCAGAAGATAAAGTACTCCATCCTCTATTCTATACGCCATCATTCCATACTTTTCAGCAAGTGGCTGTGGTATAGTTTCAACCGCATTTATATCAACAGCCAGGTCGGCTATATTTACCACATCATACTGAAGTCTTCGACCAAGTGCTTCCAGCATCTGTTTTTCAGTAATGATATTCATCTCTATCAGAGCGCCACCAAGTCGAACACCTTCATGTGTCTTGGTATACTCAAGAGCTGCTCCTATATCATCGTCCGTAACATAACCGAATTCCTTCAGGACATCTCCTATACGTATGTTCTTGTTAGACCTCATCTCCATAAGCTAGTTTCCTCTTATTCTTCCCCTGTTTCTGTTTCTTCTGTTTCAGTACCTTCTACCGCTTCACCATCTGTATTAACATCTGTTGTGTCGCACATATATATTTCCAGTTTTACTGTTAAAGATTTCTTAGTCTTAAGATTTTCTACTGCCGCATCTTCTTCAGCAGTTACCCCTTCAGAACTATCAGTAACAGCATCTGTTATTTCCTCTGATGTTGTTCCTCTGATAAGATTTCTGTATTCACCCCATGAATACCCAACCATAAGGATTCTCTTGTCGCTATTTATGATGTCGTCAATAAAGTTCTCAAGATCATCTAGATCGCCACCAACCGTCATAGTCACTGGAACAGCATAGATATCTGTATTTGGTCTGTAGCCTCCCTCTTCTTCACCAAAGACTTCAGCATTCATTTCTTCCTCTGTCTTAAGAGGTGCAGCCGAGACTCCTTCGCCACCTAAAGTAGGATCATTTGCATCAGCTTCCATCTCCATAGCAGCCTCAGATGATTCATAATCAGCCATCTGTTGAAGCTGTATATTATATAACTGCGAATTCTTATAAGCCATTCTCTCAGATGGAGTAGTTGGAACCTTAAAACTAAGGTCATAAATATCTAGATTATTACTTGTAGCCATCTCAGTCATCATTTTATCGACTTCTGAACTACTAAGTATCTGGAAGAATTCATCCTTCTTCTCAGCTATTCGAGACTCATAATCATCAGCCTGTATCTGAATGGTTCCAACATTTAAAAGCTTTATCTGATTAATCTTCTTTATCTTTTCTTCCTTCTCAATTTTGTCGCTAATACTATAATAAGCCTTAATCTGAGGAAGTATACCCCAGTATCCTATAGCAACAATTATCACTCCTATAAACATACCTACGAGGAGCTTTTTATCACGTTCTGTCATAGTTGATTTCATATTCGCTCCCCCTTCCTACTTATCTCTTCCAACTGATTCTGCAAGTGTACAAATAACATGTATGTCATATAGTTTGTCCGTCTCGCTATAGGTATAACCTGTATGATCGACATTCATGAATATATCTTCTTCAAGTAGCTTATCGATATACTTGTATATATCATTTACATCATCCGCCTTAGCTGAAAATGTAACTCTACCCTCTTCTGCATCAAAGCTTAGAATCTCTATCTTCGCATAACCTCTAGCAGTTTCTTCTATGGTAGCTATAACATCATCATTACAAACCGGATAAGAATCAATCGTTTCGACAACTGTATTAATAGAGTTATACTTCGCAAGCATTGTATCTCGTTTTTCAACAGCTGCATCGTATTCAGCACTCTGCATTAAAACGGTCGGACTATTGTTATAACTCTTCGCTTCATCGTATTTTGATTGTTGTATAAGTCTAAAGGTAATCGCTATACCAAGTCCTACAAGCATAACAGCAAGTGTAGCAATAACTGATATAACATACTTCTTTATCTGCGGGTCCATTTTTTCTTCCGCATCATCCTTCACACTAAAGTGTGTTAGGAAGTTGCTCTCAGATCCCTGGTCAAACAAACCACTGACAGCATAAAGTGCTGTCTGAGACTCATGAAGAAGTTTAGGATTCGTGCTAAGACCTGTATTTACAAGCTCGACATTTGTATCAACTCCATGGTCACGAACAACCATGTTATAGGCATTTAAGTTGTTATTATCTGTTCCTGCCACAAAGATTCTCTCGACATGAGACTGAATCTTTTCAGCATTCATAAACTGTTCCAGCTGATTAAGTGATCTAGCCAAGTCATCCAAATATTCCGGTGTACCAGGTTCATTGAAACAACGAACCGAATTGTAGTAACTAAATGTTCCATCTACGAAGAGAACATTTGAAACAAGATTTCCATTTATTACTTGAAGGATAAAAGTTTTAGCGAATTTTGTAAGTGTATCTTGAGCGTATCCGATTATACTTCCCTCACCAGAGATTATACCCTTTAGGGAGATTCCCATAGCAGCAAAAACCTGCATGAACTCACGAAGCTGTTCTTTAGGCGCCATCTCTGCATAGAGAAGCTTTACCTTCGTTTTCTTGCTCATACCGATTGATGTATATGCAAGCGTATTCTCTTCATCCTCACGCTGCATATCTGCAAATTCTCTCTTAATGAAATCAACCGTCTTCTTACCATTTAGGTTTGGTACCTCAATCTTCTTGCCGGCTATCTTGTTACTATTAACAACAAGATATACATCCTTCTTAGGAATATTGTTAGCCTCCCAGAATCTCTTAATGTGAGCTTCGAGAGCCTCGGCATCCATGATGATACCATTAATAATGCTACCCTCGGGAGCCATGGTTGTGAAGACCTGCTTCAGAGCTCCCTTCTTACCCCTGGTTCCAACGGCAATCTGCACTATTTGGTTAGATAAATAAACACTTACACTCATACTTTTACCCTTTTCTATTTGTTTTGATTTGCTATCGACTGATAAGATCCATAAATAGGCTGGATAACTGCTATCATTATGAATCCAACTATCGCCGCCATAACAACTATCATAATAGGTTCAACCATTGCTACTAGCTTCTCAATAGCTATCTCACTATCGTAGTCCATCTGATCCGCTATAGATACAAGCATGTGATCTAGAGCACCTGTCTCCTCGCCTACCGAAACAGAAGAGGAAAGTTTCTTTACAAACCCATCTATATCAGCAAGTCCCTCAGATAGAGGTTTACCCGCTCGAATATCTGCTATCATGTCATCAAATTGACTTTCTATATAAGTATTTCCAATCGTAGTTTTAGCTATCTGTAAACATGTAACGATAGGAATACCTGCCGCATACATACTTGCAAGAGTTCTTGAAAATCTTGCAGTATAAATAATCTTTCTAAGTCCACCAATCTTTGGCATATGGATTTCCATCTTATCAACCATCAGTTTTACTGGCGGCATAGATAGGAGAATCTTAATTGCCATATATAGGATAATAGCGACAAATATAAGAATGTACCACTTATGAGAAACAAAATCACTTATAGCCATCAGTATTCTTGTAGCTACAGGAAGTGAATCCATCTGAGCAAATAGCGAATCGAACTGTGGAAGAACGAATCCCATAAGAATGAATACAACTATTACAATCAGAACTCCAAGAATCTTAGGATATGTGGTAGAACTCTTAATTTTCTGCTGGAGTCTATATTCCTTGCTATAGTACTCTGCCATATTGCTTGCAGTTTGGTCCATATTTCCACCAGTCTCTGCACTTCGTATCATATTTACGAAGAGTGCTGGAAAAACTCCGCCCTGCTCTTCCATTGCATCTGAAAGAGTCATACCCGAACGAACCTGTCTCAGAATATCTGCATAGATTTTTCTCTCTGATTCTGCAATAGATTCATCTTCAGAAATTATCCTAAGCGCACGAACAAGAGTAACACCAGCTCCAAGAAGCTTACCGAGATTTCTGGCAAAGTCTGATACTCTGTCATACTTAAGTTTCTTGTGAATGGTTTTACCCTTCTGTACCTCTTTGGAATCAATCAGAAGCATTCCATCATTTTTTAGTTTTCCGTGGAGCTCAGCCTCGTCATTTGCTTTCATTTCTCCGGTAATTATTCTACCGTCTGAATTCTGAGCTCTGTACCTATAGCTTACTGCCATATCCTAACTCCATTCCCACATTTAAAATAGATATTATAGGCCATTATCATTTTAATCCCTATAATAAATTATGTCAACCATTGCTGTTATTTCTGTTTTAACTTGTCATATATTATATAAACCACGGTGACAAGAACTGCCGATATCAAAAAGACAAGTGCCGCCATCGGCTTAATTCCAAATATTAATGTTGAGACAACTGCAGAAATGCCGCCAAGAGATTCTACTATCGTATATCTCGCCGATATTTTCTCTCCGCAATATCTACATTTTCCTTTAAGACTGATCCATGAAATAATAGGTATCAAATCTTTGGTTGCCAGCTCATGATGACAACTCGTACACATCGATTTTCCAAGAGTGAACTGAATCTTTCTTGGAAGCCTGTAAATAATTACATTTAAAAACGAAAATATACTGGCACCAATAGCAAAAAATATAAGCTCGATCAAAACTCTTGCAGCTATTATAGTCACTTCAAGTATTATATATTCCCTACTCATCGTCTGTCTCCGATAACGAATAAACATTTAGTATGTAATCTACATCCCAATGAACCAAATCACCTTGCTTTGTGTAGTAGACTACATATTTTCCACGACGGAAGGTCATGCCTGTTAAGTCGTGCTTAGTTGTATTATAAGCAGTAATGGTGTAGCTTCCTTCAGTCGTATAGATAGTTTCAGCCATTTCTTTTACACCATCAGCTATTCCATTTTTCTTAGTTGGATCATATATGGTTTTGCCCTTGCCATACATCTCGATATCAGCAGAACGAAGTGCCATCTGGACATTCTTGGCATCACGAAGAGCGGCCCTTGCATCCCTCTTGATTTTAACAAATGCAAATAAAGCCACACATAGAAGAAGTATTCCAATAACTATCAGAATAATCTTAAGATATTTTCCTACATTTAACCTTGTCTCTACCTGTCCCATATAGTTCCCCACTTTTCCCCTATTTTATGGATTCTCTGGCGTTGCCGGCGCCGGTGCCTGATAGTTGTACATCCTTACGAATCTGTAGGATTTGTATTCGCCATAGCGACTACTATCCAAAGTAAGAAATACAACGATTGTGTCATCACCATACCCATCTGTATCTGTGATTCCAAAGCTATTAGCATACGCCTGATTCTCACCATTATTAATCGCACTAGCCTTGATAAATCGCATTTCTTTCACTTTATAACCATTGTACATTTTTTTATCAAATGCCCACATATCATTCAGTCTAGATTTGTCAGGATCCTCGCTATCTGTAAAGCCATAATATTTTATCTTTAACACCTTATCAGAATCTGTAACACTAAATGCATCCGTATACAGCATAACCCTTGTATTTGTCTTATCATACAAGGTTATATTCGAGCCAGTTACATTTGATTCTGTTCCCTCGGCTGTTCCATTTCCGATAAGAACAACATCACCGTCGAACTTAGCACCTTCTATTTCTGACTGAATCTTTTCCATCAATATGTCAGAAACTTGTTTACCATAGGTTTCTCCCTTTACCTGAAAATATAAAGAGGATATATGTGTAATTATAGAAAATGCAGCAACCAAAAAGATTGCAAGCAAAACGAAACAAACCAGCATCTCAACAAGAGTTGTACCCTGATTATTGAATAACGCTATTTGGTTGTTTCCTGTTTTTTTCTTCATATATCACCAATCATTATTTTAGATAATAAAACTGTAAAGCTTTAGGTTTAACCAGTTTCTCTTCCTCTATCCTCGAATCATTTGAAACAAGGCTATTTGCATGAAGATTAGTTAGTCTAATTCTATAAGGACTCTCCATATTATTTGCTGTAGTGTCTAATGTAAAGTCTGCTACATGATCTGTTTTAAGGTTACTATCATCCGTTTCATCTGATAAAACAAGATAGAAAAGCGGTCCTTTGTTACCAGCCTCAGATGCACGTGGAGTTGCATCAACACTTCCAAATGTTTGAGCTGCCGTAAAAGTTCCATCCGTCTTTATTCCAGTTTTATACATATCACGATTAAATTCAGATATAACAAATCCTGTATCTGCCGCCTTCATCCTGAGCTGAGCACAAAAAGATATCATTTGATATATCAAAGCTAAGATGATAGTAAGAATAAAAAATGCAATAATCGTCTCAAACATTGTATTACCCTTATTATCTGGATATTTAATTTTAAACTTACGTCTTTTCATACAATATCCTTTACTCTCTAGATTCTAACTCAAATGACCAATACTCAGTTGTTTTAATATCATTAATTACACTACCGTTATCTTCTCCACACGTAAGTTCCTGTGGATTATATGGATGTCCATCCGTATCTGAATAAGTTGTGCTTGCCATAGTACTCACTGCCTTACTCTTTTCATCTGTTGCAGGAACAGAACTGATATTTACTTTATATATATTTTCAACTGTATATGACTGACTTGCAGTCTCTGTAATTATCAGCACATGTAACCTAGCAGTTGATCTTTGAGAGACAGATAATGATATAAAATCTTTAGTCGCAAGAAGATTTCTTACATCTTTATCATCTACTGTCCAATACATACAGAGCTTAACAGATCCAGGAAATCCTTCAACCTGATCATACTTAACATTAGCTCTCAAATCCATATATCTGAAAGCTTCTTTCTCTCCATGTCCAGGCTTGCCCGCTTCGTAATATGGCCAAGTATTTTTATCCTGAAATACATTACATCTAAGATACTTATAAAAAGCACTTGTCTTATATGCATCCGGATCTTCTAACTCATCCTCTAATGCAATACTTAAAGTATTGGCAGCCTCAGAACATCTGAGGCTTGCCGCATTTTTATTTTGTGAAGCATAAAGGGTATATGACACTAGTAGAAGTGCAAAAGTAAACACAAGAATAATACCAATGATAAATATCGCTACTATCATCGCTGCACCACTACGGTCTGATATTCTGTTGTGGTTCACTCTTCTTTTCATAAACTCATTCACATTTCTTATTAATTAGGAACAAAAGCACTATTAGGATATTCCTGTTCATTATTTACCATATCGACAAATAAGCTATCCAAACTATTTGTAGCCGGCTTGTCACTTCCACCTAAAAATGTTGTTATTCTCTTAACAGGTGAATTCTTTTCGTTTTCTTCATTTGGATTCTTGGTTAAACCAACAATATTGGTATCGTGAAATCCACCATTATAATAAACAATTTTAAATGTTTGTCCCGTAGTACTTACTCTAAGTTGCTTTGGCCATGAGTTTTCTAAACTATAAGCACCGCCACCTGATCCAGAATAATCGCCACTAGAATCTCCTCCAGCCTGAGTATCAGGAAGATTATTTTGTTCAAGAACTTGAACAACAAAATTATAGAAATCATCAAAATCTTCCGAATGATTATAATCACCATACAAGAATCTATAAACAGCATATACCTTTGAAAGATAATCCTGAGTATCTTTATAATTTATATTATAAACAGTAGAGTTATTAACCTCTGCAAAATGTTCATAAATTGTATAGAAGGCAGCATATTGTTCAACATATGTATCTCCACCATACCAATATTTATCTCCTAAAATACTATTAACGGCATTGCCTGGGCCAGTATCACCTTCGTACTCTTTATAATACTTATTATCATTCCCAACATTATCTGGTTTATCCATGAAATAAGAAAAATCAATAGTATACCACTTCCCACCCGGATTTGGTTTTGGAGTGTATTCTTCCGGCGGATCCAATGAAATAAACGGTGTATTGGTATATTTCATATTTGAATCATCAACACCCGGTAACTTGCCAGTTGTAATAACAGTTTCATAAAATGACATAAAGTCCTCAAGACTAGTTTGAGACGCATTTCCTTTTATTACTCTATATGCTATATAAACATAACGTGATAAATCATTTGTTTTATTAAGCGCCGTATTAATATTCCCACTAAACAAAGGATAATATACCTTTAATCGAACAAAACTATAATTGGTATAATTAGGGTTATTTGAATGTCCCTCCGTACAGGCCGATTCAACTGTTTGTTTTATATACCAATCATACATATCATAATAGGTATTATAATTAACACCTACAGTGTTATTATACCCCATACCTATAAAGTCAATATTATAAAACTTATAGGATTCATCTTGAGATGGAGTATAGCTGTCATCACCAAATATATAGAAATTACGTGTTTGACTTGTTTTTTCCATATTCGCAACTGGGTTGCCTCCATCCGCTTCGCTTAGCCCACTTGCCTCAAGATTTTTGCTCAGTGTTCCAACAGTTCCACCAGCTATACCATTCTTAGTTGTTCCTTCTAATGGACCATAATTTCTACATAGCTCAACTATATCCGTACCACTAGGAGATGCAACTATACCAGCTGCCTTTGATGCGCCAGTAACTGCGCCTATGTTTATACAATTAGTCACAACAGACGCACGAGTTTGCGCCGCCACTATACCTGAAGCTTCACCAGATGTCGACTCAATATCACCTATGTTATGGCAGAACTGTATTACTCCATCACAACCAGTAGCAAGAGTTCCATTTACACCTGCTATTGCGCCAACATTCTTATCATATGTATAGCTAGTATTGTTAATAAGATAACTATTAATGGTAATCACTCCTGAACTATCCTTAGATATATCTCCTGAGATAACTCCAGCATTTACTTCTGTGAGTCCACCAATATATGTTCCCTGTGATGTATATTCTTTACCGTTTTTTGTGTTAGTGCAATTAATCAACATCATACCTCTAGGTACACGTCCAATAACACCACCGAGGTAAGAATAATTTGCACTTTTATCAGAAGCCTCAGCTACAGCTACAGCTCCAGCTCCACTTCCACTTCCCTTAAGATAACTAGAAGCTACAATCTTACCTCCATTAACAAATCCCTTAATGTTAATCTTCTGATCACCTATGCAGTTCGGAACATATCCGAAGAGTCCACCAGCAAATATTCTAGACGTAACATCAACCTTGTTTGTATAACCACCAAAGTCTGTACTAACCACTCTACTATTATCTTTATTAAAAATAGCATCACCACGATTATCAGCATTTACGATATTATCAAACGTCTGAATAATCTTATCGTCTCCTGAGTAAACACATTTCTCATTAGCTATTCTATAAATCGTACTACCGTTATTAATAAATTCACTATAAGAAGTCTTGTCAACACGAGGTATAACATAGTAAAGACCTGCAACTCCACCACCAAATGCATTCGCCTGAACACTGACATTATCACCTACATTTACACTTGGCACGAAGTCAAGTATATTATATTTATCGCTATTATCAGCCAATCCTCCAGCGAGACCACCAACAAAATAGTCTCCGATTACACTCACTTTATCAAATGATATCGTCTTAGATGTAGGAGGAATACCGATTTGTTCAGATGATGAATAACCGAGAATACCACCAACGAAACACTTTCCATATACTTTTACTTTGGAGCTGCCATCAATTGCAAGCGATGCATCAATCCTACCATGTGTATTACCACCATTAAATAGATGTATACCCGTATATCCTCCAACAGCATATCTTCCAATTACTGTATAAGGAGCAGTTATATTACTTTCATCAGTAAGAATCATATCATGAGGTAATCCTCCAAACAGACCACCTACACAATCATCACCTATAACTATCATACCACTTGAGGACTGAGATTTTTTTGCAGGATAACAGTCAAATGCCTTTGGCCAATTATCATAATTAGTATCTCCAAAGATACCACCAACAAAGTTTTGGCCGATTATAGCAGCATCTACATAAGAAGCTGTATTGTATGAATAATTCACTTTGTTACTCTTAATTATATATCCTGCTATTCCACCAACATGAATACCACCAAATGGACTATTATCCAATTTATCAACTATTGTATCAGCCATTTCTTGTTCATTTATGGTATTCAAATCAAGAGATTGATTGTTATTAATCATTTTAAATGCATAGGACTTAGTTTCTTCTGATTGTATATTATCAACGTCACTAAACCTATGACACGCAAGACCAACTATTCCTCCACAATAACCAGCTCTGTTTTGCGAATTAATACCATTTCCTAGATTTCCGTCACCATATTCCTTAAATGGGTTACTTGTGTCTAGATTTTTTAGACACAGTACCATTCCTGTATTAAGTAGATTTCTCGCTCCTACCGGTTTCTTTCTACTTGCATCATTTATATTATCATTAACTGAATCAACAACCTCTCCAGTCACGCGTGAAGCATATAGCATATAACTAGTAGCTGGGTTTCTATAGAATAATGCATTTGGTGAACCATTTATATCACGTGCACCTATTCCCATAGCACCTGATACTCCACCAACAAACACTCTTCCAATTACATTATTATAATTAGTAGCTGCATATACTCTGTTATTATAACCATCTGGATTTGGAGATGAACTCTGAGCATCAAATCTAGTCAAATCATCGCAACCGATAAGACCTCCGACGAATCTATTACCTAAAACATAGGATTGATATACTCCATCACTCTTATTGATATAGTTATCCTGCTTTGTGTTACAATTTTCGATAGCAGTCATCTTAGAATAACCAACCAAACCACCTACATAGTTATCATATTTAATAGATGGATATATAGATGCATTTGTAATATTATTTGGGTTAATATCATATCCTATATAACTATCACAATTCTTTATCTTAACAAAAGCCGTTCCACCATTTAAGAATGGTTCACAAATAGCCTCGTATACAGTCTTATCACCTTCAACTTTTAGGTAATCTGTGTCATATATGATACCGTCCATAGTAGTTCCCGCGATACCACCGATAAAAGAACACGCCTTTATGGTCTCAGTACCAAATGCATTTTCTGCATTATTACCAAGATTTTTTGTTCTTAGTTGAGTCGCATTATCAATATAAGGATAAAATAGAGAATCACCCGAAACCTTTCCTCTATTATGACAATCTTCAATAGTTATTATATTGTTTCGCGATACATCAGCACCAGTAATAGATTTATATGTATCTGTAATTTCATAACCATCATGATATGCATAGTATCTTCTAAGAATTTCTCTATATGAAGTAATAGTAGAACCATTATACTTGGCATTCTTATAGATCTCAGTAAACCTCTCTGGTACATCATCTTTATCTGTTACAAATCTTGTATACGCTCTTCCGACTATACCTCCTATATTTTCGAGGCCTGATACTGTACCATAGTTCTTGAGCCCTGAAAGAGTAACATCAGTACTATCAAAGGCATCCTTAACTATATATGACTGACGTCCTATGATACCACCAACATCAGTTCTTCCATTAACCTTAGTCACACCAGCTTTCTTATCAGATGTAGCGACATTTGTTGTATGATCAAGAAGAGTAAGGTTTGAAACATGTCCCAAATTATTACCTGCAAAACCACCAACCATACAAGTATAAAGAAGTCTTGAAGTGCTACCCTGTGTAGCATTCATCACACCAATAACCTTATGACGATTCAATGTGATATTTTCAATAACACCCTGATTTTCAGCAAATAGACCAAGCGGCATTTTTCCTGCTCTTGCAGCTTTCATGCCTTTAGAATCCTGATCAGAATAATTATCCTCATATCCTTGTGTCTTAGAGAAATCTCCTAATTTACAACTTGATTTAATATCCTGACCATATACTCCGTAAACTATATTTCCAGCAATTGTAATATTAAGATCACTTATGGTGAAGCTTTCACCCTGTCCACCATTAGCTACATCCTGCGTAAACTTATCATTCTTATCAAGCTTTCTGAATCCAGGGAATGGATAATCCGCTGTAGTTGTTCCAGATACACAGTCAATATTACCATTATAGTTAATACCATTTTTAATCGTATTATCATTAACATATGAATTCAGGAAATAATTAATACCATCTTCATTTCCACCAATAAAATCAGTCCAACTAATATCAGCAATCAGCTTAAATGTATCCTTCTTTGATTCATCTATCTTATAATCTGATTCATATCTGATATTGTAGAAATGACGCATATTTTCAATTTCATATACATTATTTCCATCAGTTAATTCATGAGATGCAAATGCTACACATTCGCCTCTAGGGGTGGTTGATTGTTGTATATGATAAGCTGTAGGGTCATCACTGTAGCTATTAACTACATTACTTGTCGCATTACCACCATTCTTTAAAACGGTAACATCAGCATATATATAGTTTATATCCTTAGATAAGCCAAAACGGTAGAAGCTATATGTATTCTTAAATGCCTCTTCAGTTTCTTCATTGTAATAAGGATCTTTACCCTTGAAATACACCGACTGGCTAAAAGCAAGAGACTGCGCCTGTACATCAGCCGCATCGAGAATTACATAAACCTGATTTTTAGTTCCTAAAGTTCCAACTCGGAAGATAGGGACACTAAAGCTTTCAATCTTATCATAATTGCCTTTATAATTTTCATTATATACCACCTGTACATCTACAGGATTCGATTGAGCTGCCTCCAAGCCTTCTTTGAATGATGTATAAGTCGTAATATCTTTATTTGATACCGAAAACTTCATCAAGTCGACGATGCCAGAGTTTTCTCCATCATAAAGAGTGAACTCCAATAAATCATCGGCTTCAAGTTCAGCATCATCGTCTTCAACAACAAGAGAATACACTTCTCCATTGTCGATCTTTAGTCTGAGGTTAGTATCAATAGTACCTCGACCTCTTATCTTCTTAGATAATGTATCAACGCTAAAGTATCCTAACATCTTATCTTCACGAATCTGAAGAATACGATTCATTACGCTTATTGTTCCTGAACCTTCAGCTCCATAGGTAAGGGACGAAGCCTTATCACTATAACAAACGGAGAAAACCTGACCTGCATCAGGCGAAAACTCAAGAATTATCGCACCATTCAGAACACTCTTATCTGAGATATAAGGTGAGATAATATCAAAGAGAAGCTTTGCTTCCTCGCCACACGCTGATGGATTATTAACATACGTATCATATTCATTTGCATTCGCACGAAGTCTTACTAATTTACCCGGATCTTTGTCCTTGTTAGAATTAATCCAGATGGTTTTGGAATTGTATTTAACATCACCATTTGCGTTTCTATCATAAACAATCTGATCTATATTATTTACAACATAGCCTGCTATATAATCGCCCTCTGTATCACTATTCATCATAGGGCGAGCAACCTTACGATATAGAGCATTACTAGAATCAAGCTCAGTAAGCTGATTCTGGGCAGCATAAAAGATTTCTTCAGCACACGCCTCTTCATGTTTAAACTGAGCCCAGTCCTGCCAGCCAAGACCAGCATAAAGAGTAGTTCCAAGAAGAATAGATAATAAAACAAGCACAACAATAAGCTCCACTAAAGTGAAGCCTTTGTTGCCTCTAATATTCTTCATCTTGTTACTAAGAATTTTATTCATACTACCCCTCGCTGTATCAATCTATATATAATCGATTATTCTTTTTCCGTGAAATATCCTATTGTACTGCCTTGATCAAATCTTCCATATCTTGATTTGTACTTATTACTATCACTTATACTACTAATTACGTGACCATTTAGAGTGTTGAGTTTTGATCCAAAAACATTTTGATTTTGATATTTCGTAAACGCTTTTAATGTTGATTCCGAAGCATAAATAGTAGTAAGGTCACTCTGTGTTTTATTATTTACAGAATCATTTGTACTAGTTCCAAACATATTGTTCAAATATGAAGACTGAGAAATAGATCTTGTATCAAAATGAGAAATATCAACCGTTTTTAGTGAATAGCAACTGTCAAACATCTCCTGCATATCCCAGGCATTCTGAGTATCAAAATGTTCACCAAACTTTATCTCTTCTAGTGAGAAACAACAACGGAATACTCTACCAAACCATCTACACTCACTTGTATCAATAGTAGATAAATCTACTTTTTCTATTCTATAACAATAATCAAACACATGACTTGTATCACCTTCAGCTAGTAAATAATCAAGCTTTAGCAATCCATCCTGATTACCATCTGAAGATATATTCAAATTAAGGTCAGATAAATTATAGCAATTTGCAAACATCTGTTTAATAGATAAAACATATGACCCCAACACAAGATTATCAATATCAATTTTAGTAACTGATTGTGCGTTATAGAACAACTGGTATCCAGTTACTATTTCAGGCGCAGCAACGTCTTTAAGTGTTATAGTGTTAAGCGTTAATGCATTATTAAACTTATTACCTTTTGCGCTTGCAAGAATCTTATGAAGTCCACTTCCAGTATCGTTTTTATTTGATATACTTGTTGAGAAGTTTTCAAAAGTGATGTCTTTAATTGTCAAATCACTTATTTTTGTATTTCTAAACACATTGCTTACACTTGAATTTCCAAGTGGACATTTTGCTGTTTTCATTCCACCACCAGATAGTGTCACTCTTTCCAGATTTGAACATCCATCAAACAAATAATTAATATTAGTGGCACTATCAATCCTTAGATTATTTACCCCCGTCATGTTAGAACAATTCTGGAACATACCTTCCATGCTTTCTACCGTCGAACTGAAACTACCAATATTAATATCTGTTGTTATGCCTGTACACCCGTAGAACATATATCTCGCAGCATTTACTTTATTAGAATTAGCAAAACTAAAATCACTATTATCAAGTTTTAAAGATGTACAACCATAGAACATCCTTGTGAAACTCTCTACATTAGGTATATTACATCCAGAGAAATTGATATTTTCGATATTTGTATTTCCTTCAAAAAAGCCTCTAATGTCTTTAGGATGTGACATCATTCTGGTTAACTTAGGGAAATTACAATTACTTAAATTTATATAAGTAGCGCTAGGATAAAGGTATACACTACCATAGCAATATCCACCAAACATCGAATAAGCATCTACTAGTTCATTAAAATTCTTTCCGTGTAAATCTATGGTAGTAAATCCCGCACCGGCAAACATCTTTTCCGCTGATTTAACTTCTTCAAAATTGAACTTCTGAAGGAAGGCTCCATCAGTCAATGATTCACAGCCCCAGAACATATTATTCATATTCTCAGTATTATCAGTTAACATTTTTAAGTCAGAATCACCTGCTGTTGTTACGCCATATATTTGTGAAAGATTAGTACACCAGTCAAACATATTGTTACATAGCACAGGACTAAATGTTGTTTTGGTATTGAAATTGATAGTCTCTAGCTCAGCCTGATGTAAGAACATTTCTGAACAGTTTTCTAACTTAGCTATATCTGCACCTTCAAACGAGATTTCCTTGATATAGTATAAATCATCTGCCTCTTTACTACCTTTAAACATTTCTGAAGCATCTATAAGATTAGAAAAATCAACATTTGAGAAGTCTACCCTATTCTGTCTACCTGCTTCTGAACTAGCTGTTACCTTAAATGCTCCCTTAAATGCTCCATTCATAGTTTGCACAGACGGGAATTGAGCGCCTGACATATCAACAACATCCAATCTAGTACAATTATTGAACATCTCCTTCAATGAAGTAAGACTCTGAGCCTGCCAATTTCTTCCACTAAACTTTTTAAGTTTTCCTCTATTACTTACATATGTTGTAACATCAGTTAGATTCGGAGAATTAACATTATCAAAAATAATAGTGTCGATATTATTACAATCTTTTACCCAATTACTCATAGAAGTCAGGCTTTCCAAATCTACACCAGAAAAGTCAATTGTTGTGAATTTTGTATTTATACACTTTTCAAACATATTTGCTATAGTCTTAACATTAGAAAGATCCCATGATTGAAATTTAAGATCATTCTCATTTGATGTAAGTTCGTGACAATCTTTGAACATCTGAGATGTATTTATACAACCAGAATAGTTCCATTCATCTAATTTCGAATCAGCAAAACTGCAGGCAGTAAATCCGTTAAATAGCTGATAAAGACTTCCTTGTACATCAGGATTTGGTTCAGCAGAGAACCAATTAATAGTTCTCTTGCCACTGCTATCACATGTAGAATAGGCAAATATTGGAACTGGATATTCCTCATCCACACCATCCCAAAGAATTGCAAATCTTTCAATAGCACCACCACTCTTTATAGTATAAACAGCACTATGACCTCCTTTGTAATCTCTACTCTTTGAGATGTTAATATTTCCTTTTATTTCGTTATTATCCATTGTTGTATAATTATCAAAAATGTTACCCTTACCATTCAAATAATTAATAGCACTCTGATAATCATCGATTCTGTTTATCTCTGTTACAGTATTACGTTTTCCCCACGCCAAATAATTAAACACATTATACGCCGCATACGAAGTATTATTTCCACTTCCTCCTTCTACCTTAGCCCTGGAGGCATTGGTAGATACAGCATATAAATGCACTTCTGCTTCCGGTCTATGAAGAGCATAATCTTTAATAGATACTATATTATCATTGTACAGAACTCGTTCTTGACTTCCTTCCTCTTCAGCCCATCCAATGAATCGACTTCCAATTTTAGCCGCGATCCTCTTATTTTTATAATCATCAAAGTTATCCTTTGAAGCGTTTGATAGATCAAAACTTGCAACAAGCTCATTATAGGCAGAGATTAATCTAAGTTCTTTTACATCATCGCTCTCCGCACCAAAAAATGTATTATCATCAGCCTTAAGAATAAGAGTTTTTCCTTGGATCATAATACCGGTGAAGGTTACAGTTTCACTATTGACACTAAATACCTTTTCCCATAAATCTTCTTCTTTAGAATACTCTTTCACTTCATTTCTTACAGGAAGATTCATCTCATATCCAGTTGCTGATCCGCTATCATTATATGCCCATCCAGCAAGGTTATATCCATTCGAAAATTCCCTAGAAGATAAAACTGTTCCATAATTGGTAAGCGACTCAACTCCAGACATTTCACCATTATCAAATGCAGCCTTATTCACACTCCATTTTCCAATATCATATCTATTTGAAAAGCCTGTAAAGTTAACAGTAATGCTATCCTTCATTCCAGGATTAAAGTGTAAAGTATTTATGTTGAGCGCCTTAAATGTAACTTCCTTAGTTATGGTTTTCTTGGTGGTTGTTGCATAGAACTCTGATACATTTCCATTAAATATTTCATTTAAAAGAGTATTGCTGGTTTTTGTCCATTCAAGAGTACCTTTTTCTCCCTCAACAGCACTCCACTTTAATTCATCAAAACCCTCTTCAAGAGAAAGGGTATAAACATTTCCATCCTCATCAGTGACTACAGAACCATTTGTTAGATTTTCACACTGTTCTGATTCTGGTTGAAGAGTAGCATTCTTTTTAAATGTAACCTCAATATCCTTATCTTCAGATACTTCACCATTATCATATTTAAAAACAGTTCCATGCACAAAATTTACATGTGCCAGATGGAATGTAACTGTCTTACTAATCTCTGTTTTATCATCTTCCCATGTTTCAGTCTGAGCAATACTATTATCAGTAGATGCAGCATCATCCTTGAAAGGCCACATATTAATTCTTGTACTTGTAGTAGAATCAGAGTCTAGATATCCCATGCCAGCCGCTGCAGCATAAGCCTCATCTCTGGTGTCGTAGTATGTATATTCTTTTCCGTCATAAAATACATACTTGAAATCAGATGTATCGACGCCATCCTTTTCAGCACCTGTAGAATATATTGCTGCAACTATAGTAAATGCACCAATATTGTCATTCGTAACTGGAGTAATACCAGCTTCAAGTCTTCTTGCAGTCCATACCTTGAAAGTAGTTCCTTCAGGATCTACATTTGCTGTGCCTGCAGCTGCATACCTCTGATCTTTAGTCAGTCTGTTAGACGAATCATTGTACCTATCCGAAAGCACAGCCTGAGATGCTTTTAAGCATTCTTCAGCTGTCGCGATATATTTCTTCTTCTTTGCATGGTCTGTATAGCCAAGGAATGCTGGTACTATTGCAGCCGCTAAAATAGCAAGTATTACTAACACGACAATAAGCTCCACTAGCGTGAATCCTTTTTTCGAATTCTTCTCGGAGCTTATACTTTTCTCTATTCTGTTTCTGAATCCATGCGATTCAGCCATTAATAACTTATCAACCATCCCAAGAGTTTCTTTAACAATCATAAGCCTCTCTCCTTACTATGATTTTAGAATTACTCCGGGTTACAAACCTTGTAATTTAATTGCGCCGAACCATCCAAAATAGGGCGCACTTAGTTAATATTAGTTTACCATAAAAGAACAACCCACGCAATAACACTGCGCGGATTGTTCACTTAATATTCATATAATTTAACCACCATTTACGAATTTTATAACATCATGATAAAGAGTGCCACACCAATCATTGACAGGTATTCTATCTCCCAAACAGCTCCGAAACTGAGGAACCACACCGCTATCATTATTATGACCAGTGAAACGATCCTGGCCACAAGTCTGGCCACCAGTTCTTTATTCATAGCCACCACCTTGCTGCCTCCGCGTCCCCAGTTATCAAATATAGCCGGAATAACAACTTTCATTGCAGCTACGCCCAGGAGGAATACAAATGCCGCCAGCACCGATCTATGCGAAAGGAATAGTGCTGTAAATACAGATAGAATGATGCATTCTAACATTTCATCCTTGGTTTTAAAACCACCAAAAAACATTTTTCCTTTTTCGTCGTCATCTAAGTCTTCATCCATAGAAGCTGCGAAAGCTCTATTTATAAATCTAAAAAGGACACTAAGTGCACTAAAGAGAAACAGAAGAAGGAAATAAAGTCCGCCAAAATGTCTGGACTGCACATCACCTAAGCTAAGTACGCCAAGCAGAAGCATTGCTATTCCAGCAAATACATACGCCGTCTGAGTTATGATTCGATGATTTCCACTTTTTACTTTTTTGTAATTTTCTTCTTCGTCATCTACTACGTCACTATCTAGCTTTTTCTCCTCAGAATCCGACGCTTCAATGTCATGCCCTTCTTCCTCAGAAGCTGATACTTCGATGTCATGCCCTTCTCCCTCAGAAGCTGATACTTCGATGTCACGCCCTTCTCCCTCGGCGTCATCCTGAATCTCTACTACTTTATCAAGGAAGGCATCTCTATATATATACTTATCCTTTTCAAAAAGAAGCATCAGTACAAATGATATCAGCATAACAGCAAGTGTAACCGAGATATCTTCCTTTCCATATAGAGAAAGGAAAAGAATAAGAAATATTGTTCCAAGTACAAACGAAACAATATCAAGAACAATTGGCGAAAAGCCTGGCTTATTACCCTCTCCACTCTCCGCCTCAGCTCGTTCTTTTATACAGTTTTTAAGAAGCACTCTGTCTAGTACATATCGAAAAACAATACATATAAGAATTATAAAAGCATCCTTAAATGCATCGCCTCGAGATGTAGTATATTCAAGAGCATTACCAGACAAATCACCTATCTCATAGCTCGCTACAAGCTGAAGAATTATGGATATAATCACAATTATGATATTATTCATTTACCAAGCCTCTTTTGAATATTTATATTCTTCATTTTTATTACATCTTAACAATTCATTATTTTTTTATCAACAAATATATGACAGCTAATTTATTAGTCCCTGAACCAGAATAACGAGTATCAGTATAGGAAGGATATACCTATAATAGTATTTCAGCCAAGGTTTTACCTTGATACCATCTCCGGTATTCGCTTCAGCTGCATACTGCATAATTATATAAATTAAACTTCATATTTTCAAGATTTATTGAGCGGCTTATGATACAATAAAGTATCATAAGATTATATTCAATCGAGGTGTAGCAAATGAAAAAAAACATATCTTTTCTCTCGTCAGATGAGAAGACAAATATTCATGGGGTTAAATGGCTACCAGAGGGGGAGCCGAAGGGCGTTATACAGTTAATTCACGGCATGGTGGAGTATATCGAGCGATACGATGACTTCGCAAGTTTTATGGCCTCTAAGGGCTTTGTGGTGGTCGGTCATGACCATCTGGGACATGGTCAGTCAGTGGGAAGTGTTGAGGACTGGGGATATATAACTGATAACAGTCCTGCCAGAGCAATGGTCAGAGATATTCATCACCTGAGAATAGAGACACAGAAGGAATATCCTAATATACCTTACTATATGGCAGGGCATAGTATGGGCTCTTATCTTCTCCGTAGATACCTGACACATAAGGGAGCCGGTCTGGCAGGCGCCATTATCATTGGAACCGGTCAGGAACCCGATATGGTTGTCAGAAGCGGTCTTATGCTGATTAGAGCAACTGCAAAGGCAAAAGGCTGGCATTACAGAAGTGACAAGCTCCAGAACCTTACATACGGATCAGCTTATAAGCAGTATGACCTTACCAGAACAGACCTCTCAAACAGTTGGATCTGTAGCGATCCGGATATAATGAAGTCATACTATAATGATCCTAGATGCAGTTTTACCTTTACTACAAGTGGATTTGAAGCGCTACTTAGCACAGTTCTTTTCGATAATCAGAAAAGAAATATAGATATGATACCTAAGACTCTTCCAATCCTCATTATTTCCGGCGAGGGCGATCCGGTTGGTAATCTTGGAAAAGGTGTTAAGGATGTTTATCAGAAGTATGTAAAGGCTGGAATCACAGATATCGAGTGTAAGCTATATCCGGATATGAGACATGAGATTCTGAACGAGCCTGGTAAGCAGGAAGTATACGACGACACCCTCTCCTGGATCGAAAAACATATATGCAAATAGGGACGGTTCTTATTTGCACAATTGAAATAATGAGTAAAATAGGGACGGTTCTTATTTGCTCACTCTTGATAGAGCGAGCAAATAAGAACCGTCCCATTTTACTCATTGTCCCACTGA
>DFEN01000123.1 GCA_002368685.1 Lachnospiraceae bacterium UBA3801 | reverse complement strand
CTTTCTGTTCTGTAGCTTCCTCTCTAGAGAGTTCGCCAGTGATTGTTCCTTCGCTCATTACGTATAATCTGTCGCTCATACCAAGAACTTCTGGTAATTCTGATGAAATCATGATGATACTCATACCCTCTTCCACCAGTTTATTCATAAGTGTGTATATTTCGTACTTGGCACCAACATCGATACCTCGTGTAGGCTCATCAAGTATAAGTACCTTAGGACGGGCAAACATCCACTTGGCAAGCTGTACTTTCTGCTGGTTACCACCACTAAGATTTCCAACCTTCTGCTCTACACTTGGTGCTTTTATGTTTATTGAATCCTTATAATATTTTGCTTGTTTAATTTCTTCGTTGTTATTTACAAAGAGGCCGTTTGTGATTCTTTCAAGGTTTGCAAGAGTTGTGTTGTACTTAATATCCTGAATAAGTACTAAACCATTACCCTTTCTATCCTCTGAAACATAAGCAAGACCACTCTTAATTGCCTGCTTTGGTGTTTTAAATCTTGACTTCTTACCATCAAATGTTAATTCACCAGACTTAATCTTGTATTTTGGTGTATTACCAAATATTGAAAGAGCAAGTTCTGTTCTACCAGCTCCCATAAGTCCCTGAAGACCAACTATCTCGCCTTCTCTTATGTTCATGCAAACATTGTGAAGAATTTCACGTCCCTTAATTGGATCTTCAACTGTCCAATCCTTTATATCGAAAACTACTTTACCTGGAGTTTTCTTCTCTCTAGTTGGGTAGATGTTGTCAATTTCACGTCCAACCATGTTTTTAATGATGTCAGACTCTTTAACTTCCTGCTCATGACAATCCATTGTACAGATTGTAGAACCATCTCTTAAAACTGTGATGGAGTCAGCAATCGCTATAACCTCTTTAAGTTTATGAGAAATCATGATACAGGTTACACCTTGATCTCTAAGCTCTTTTATCAGCTTAAGAAGATTTTCTGAATCATCTTCATTAAGTGATGATGTAGGCTCGTCCAAGATAAGAAGCTTAACGTTCTTACTAAGAGCTTTTGCAATCTCAACGAGCTGCTGCTTACCAACACCAAGGTTCTTTATCTTTGTTGAAGGATCGACGTCAAGCTTAACTTTCTTAAGCATCTCGCTTGCCTGTACGATTGTTTCGTTCCAGTCAATTGTTTTTCCCTTCATTATTTCATGTCCGAAATAGATATTTTCATATACGCTAAGTTCTGGGATAAGAGCCAGTTCCTGATATATGATTGCTATTCCTTTTTGCTCACTATCAGCTATTCCCTTGAATTTCTGAACTTCTCCGTTGTAGAGTATGTCGCCAGAATATGTTCCGTATCCGTATACGCCAGAAAGGACCTTCATAAGTGTAGATTTCCCGGCTCCATTCTCACCGCAAAGACAGTGAACTTCGCCACGCTTTACTTTTAGATTTACATTATCAAGAGCCTTTACTCCAGGGAATACCTTAGTGATCTCTCTCATTTCCAAAATGTAATCTTCCATCTGTCATTCCTTTCTTTACTTTATATAGTGGGGGAGGCGGCTGAGCCGCCTCCCTCTTATACTATGTATTTTAATTTCTTGTTAGATTATTTGATTTCGTCTTCTGTGTAGTATCCAGAATCGATAAGTACTTCTTTGTAGTTGTCCTGTGTTACAACAGTGATGTCTGTCTGCTTAGCTGGAACATCTTTCTTACCATTGTTGTATGTTGTAACTGTTTCAGGTGTTGTGTTGTTAAGGATAGCTGCAGCCATTGCACAAGAGTCAGCAGCAAGTGTTGAAGTATTCTTGAATACTGTCATGCTCTGCTTTCCGTTAGCAATATAGTTAACTGATGCAACTTCTGCATCCTGACCTGTAATAACATAGCTCTTAACATCTGCATCAGCTGCGAATGTATCAGCGATTGATCTAGCTGTACCATCGTTAGGAGCAAGGATAACTACGTCACCCTTAAGTGAAGCATCGTTAGCTGTAAGATGAGCTTCAGCCTTAGACTTAGCTACGTTGAAGTCCCAATCTGTTGTAACCTGACCAATAATCTTAGCCTGCTCGTCCTTTGTAAGTTCAGCCTTGTCAGCAAGCTTGTTAGCTTCGTCTGAGTTAGCGATTACAAATGTACCGTCAGCTACGTATGGCTGTAATACTTCCCAAGCACCTTCGAAGAAGAGGAATGCGTTGTTATCTGTTGCTGCACCAGCGTAAAGATAAAGAGGAATTCCTGAACCTTCTGGCTTGTTGTCTATTAAGTACTGACCCTGAGCTTTACCAACTGCTACTGAATCGAATGTTACGTAGTAGTCAACTGCATCTGTACCTGTGATAAGTCTGTCGTAGCAGATTACTGTGATGCCTGCGTCCTTAGCTTCCTGTACAGCTGCACCAGCTGCTGCTGCATCCTGTGCACAGATGATAAGAACATCTACACCGTCTTCGATAAGAGCTTCTACGTTAGATTTCTCTGTCTCTGACTTACCCTGGCTGAAGAGAACCTTTGATGTGAATCCCTGATCACCTAAGATCTTATCGAACTGTTTCTGATCCTGAAGCCATCTTGGTTCATCCTTTGTTGGAAGAACGATACCTACCTGTACGTCTCCACTCTTTGCAGTCTCACCGCCACCTGCTGTTCCAGCGTCGTTGCTGCCATCTGTCTTGCCGCAGCCGAACATTGTAGCTGTAAGCATTGCTCCACAAAGCAAAAGACTTAATAATTTTTTCTTCATTGAGTTTACCTCCCTTTAGGATTTTATTTTTTCAGCTCATCGCTGAAATATTCTTGGTACACTCTTAATATAACCCCCATATCTTGTATAAAAAATAGTAGATGTTTGTTAATCTAGTGGACATTTTTTATTAACAAAAACTTAACGAGGACTAAAATAGCACTTTTCTGTCAACAAATTGCATTTGACAAAAAAGTGCTATTAAAAAAATGCTATTTTTAATTTTTTGCTATATTTTGCTATTATAAATGTCCTATTTAACTTCTTTTTTACTTCTTTACGTTAAGATAAACCTCATCTTTTAGGTGGAATCCACCGTCTATTATTACAGAATCCATATTCTTTTTAGTTACTGCAACAGGCTTTATAGCAATATAATCAATATAGTTCTTGCCATTATTAAGCTTGGCAGTAAAATCAAGCTTTTCATTCTGTGCAAGCTTAATTGCACAATCCGCAGCAGAATTAGCAAGTTCATCTATAGGCTTATAGACTGTCATATACTGAGTGCCTTCTACTATTCTCTGGCAGGCATCAAGATCAGCATCCTGTCCAAGTACTACATAGTCATCAGCCATATTATTTTCCTGAAGCGCTAATATTACCTGACCTGCTAAGGCGTCATTACCACACATAATAACATTGGCTTTCTTTACAGTATCTTTATTCTCACTTATATAGTCATAGGCAAGTTCCTGCTTCCAACCATCAATATAAGTAACATCTACTATATTGTAACCACTGCCTTCTGCTATTTCTGTAAATCCATCATCTACCATAATAACGTTGCCATCAGTAGTTGGTCCGCTTACCATAATAATGTTGTTCTCATTATTACCATCATCCGCAAGAGACTGTCCCATAAGCTTCCCTACCATAGAGTTGTCAAATGATATGTAAAGGTCCACATCTGCATTCTCTATAAGACGGTCATATGATATAACCTTTATTCCCCTGTCTTTAGCAGCCTTAACTTCATCTGCAAGAGTACCACAGTCAACGGGAACAATAACAATTACATCCATATCCTGCTCTATAAAGTATTCAATCTGTTTCTTTTGTTCTTC
>DFEN01000073.1 GCA_002368685.1 Lachnospiraceae bacterium UBA3801 | reverse complement strand
AATGGAATAGATAGTTTAGATATATACTATGACTATGCTGGAATAGAGAAATGGGCACTTGGAGAGTGGAAGACAAATAAAGAAGGTACTAGGGCTTATAAGGAATACTATGTATCTATCAGCGATAAGCTGAAGGTGCATTTTCATAAGGTTAAAGGTCATTCTGGGGATATGGGGAATGATAGAGCAGACGAGCTGGCTAAGTCAGCTCTCGGCATAGAATAGAAGGAGCATAATACTGAATGAACATTATATCGATATTAGAGCTTTTTGGAGGAGTCGGTCTTTTCCTTTTTGGTATGTCCCTGATGGGATCATCTCTTGAGAAGATAGCCGGTTCAAAACTTGAAAAAATAATGGAGACGCTTACTACCAGTAAGAAGAAGGGCGTCGGAGCCCTTAAGGGCTGGGGGCTGGGACTTGGTGTTACAGGTATCATACAGAGCTCCGCAGCTACAACACTGATGCTTATAGGCTTTGTAAATGCAGGTATCATTAAGCTTGTTCAGGCAATACCTGTCGTATATGGAGCAAATATTGGTAGTACAGTCACAGCGCAGATACTTAGACTTGGAGATCTTAGTTCAGAAAATATAGTTCTGAAGCTTCTCAAGCCTTCATCCTTTGCCCCAATGCTTCTGGCAGTTGGTGCATTTCTGCATCTGTTCTCGAAGAAACAGCAGAAGAAGCATCTGGCGGGAATACTTGTAGGTCTTGGAACTCTTTTCTATGGTATGACCATAATGGAAGAGGTGTTCGCACCGCTTAAGGATTCAGAAAAGTTTCAGAGACTTTTTACTTCGTTTAGTAATCCATTTATAGGTATACTTATAGGGCTTGTGCTTACGGCAATTATTCAGAGCTCGAGTGCGTCTGTAGGTATTCTTCAAGCACTTTCAGCAACGGGCGGTATCACCTATTCGATAGCAATTCCTATAATAATAGGACAGAACCTTGGTAAATGTACTCCTATTATACTTGGTGCCATCGGCGCTAATAAGAAAGCTAAGAGAGTATCAATTACATATGTTGTCTTTAATATAATAGGTGCGATTCTGTTCTGTCTGGTGATTTATACGGCAAATATGATATTCGGTCTGCCATTTATGGAGAAGGTTGTTAATAGAGGTAATATAGCAAATTTCCATTTCCTCTTTAACTTTGCTACTAGTGTGGTTCTGCTTCCGTTCAATAAGCAGATGCTTCAGCTGACAGGTAAGATGGTTAAGGATACAGATGCTGTTCCCGGAGATGAGGAGATCAAAGCTCTTGATGATATGCTTCTCAAAACTCCTGGTATAGCCCTTAATCAGTGTATTAGACTTATCAATAAGATGAGCGAGAAAATACTTGAGAATTTCCAGATGGCTACTGGAATGATAAAGGAATATGCTCCGAACAATTTTGTTTTGCTAGAGGAAAATGAATCCTTTATTGATAGATGTGAGACGGCGCTTTCTGATTATATAGTGAAGATTGATAGAAAACGTCTGACACCAGATAATAAGCTGGTTGTTTCAGAGGTGCTTAGTTCTATCGGAGACTTCGAGAGAATGGGTGACTATTCTATGAATATTGCTTATGTGGCTCAGGAGATGAATGAGAATAAGATTGCATTTTCAAAGAAGGGCCAGAAAGAGCTTGAGGCAATTATGTCAGCTACACAGCTTACAGTAGAAACTGTTATGGAGTCGTTCTCTACAGATAACCTGAATATGGCTATCAGAGTTGAACCAATGGCTCATACTGTTAAGGAGCTGAATGAGCTGATAAAGTCACATCATGTGGATAGACTTCAGGATGGAGACTGTGGGGTTGAAGGTGGTGTGGCTCTTTATGATCTGATGAACAGCTTTGAAAGAATATCCTCTCACTGTGCGAATGTCGCCCTTCATGTTGTTAAAAGAATTAGAGGTGAGAAGGACTTCGATGACATGCACGGTCATGTAGATGATACTACGACAGAAGAATATAAAGCTCTTGAGAGCTATTATGAAATGAAATATATAGATCCTATTCGAAAGAAGACCAAGAAAAAGAGTTAAATATTAGTCAATGTTAAGCCTGTCAGAAAGGTAGTCAAAGGCTGCCTTTTCGCACAGGTCTTTTAATGTCTTCATATTGTTAGCGATATATTCTGGTGTTTCTATCATTCCCTTAGTTACCCATTCAAGAATAATTCCACATGAACCATAAGCAAAGAATCTGGCAATAAAATTTCTCTGTTGCTCACTAACCGTATTCTGAAAATCGTCGGGAGAGCTTTTATCTATTACGGATATAGCCTGCTCGAAAATATTCTGAGCCTGCACCAGTAAATATTCCTGGATATAATTTTCTGTGTGATTGATTGTATTTATATAGAAACGCTTATCCTCAGTCATGGCTGTAAGGAGTTCTTCAAGTCTCGTATTCCAATTCTCGAAGCTCACATCTTTAATATATTTTTCCAGCAGATCATTTTCATATATCCACTTGAGTAGAACATATTTATCCTCAAAGTGATAATAGAAGGTCTGTCGGTTGATATCACATTTTTTCGATATATCCTTAACAGATATTTTGTCAAAGGTTTTAGTTTTAGTTAATTCCTTCAGACTGTCTGCAATTAATCTTTTAGTAATGGTTGAATATGCCATTTGAGTTTGTTCCTTCCTGGTTAGTTAATCTATGATACAAATAAACCCATTACTATGATAGCACAGTTTCGGAAAATAAGAGATTATTTTTTTGACACTTTTTGAAATGTGTCTGAAAGTTTGTCACAGACAACCTTTTGTCTAATTACATATTTGTCCTCTGGGGGTATCCTTTCAAATGAAACAAGATAGGATACCTTTTTGGTATCTAAAAGAAGAGGAGGGATAACAATGAAACTTGGCAAGCACGTTGTAAATATGCGAATACCTATACTGATACTTGCCCTGGTACTGCTGATTCCATCAGCGATTGGTTATCTAAAAACCAGAACTAACTATGATATTCTCACATATCTTCCAAAGGATATTGAGACGATGAAAGGACAGGATATCCTGGCTGAGGATTTCGGCACGGGAGCATTTTCTATGGTGGTCGTAGAAGGTCTTCCTGACAGGGATATAGCAAAACTGGCAGATAAGATAGAAGAAGTCGATCATGTTGAGAGAGTACTATCATATCCATCGGCTACAAATGGAACAGTTCCTATCGAGCTGCTTCCGGATGAATTGCGAAGTACTATCCAGCAGGGCGATGCTCAGCTAATGATGGTATTCTATGATACTACACTTTCTGCTGATGAAACGCTAAATGCGGTAGAGGATATAAGAGCTATAGCTGGTAAGAGTGTATTCATAGGAGGTATGTCAGCTGTAGTTATTGATACAAAGAACCTTAGTGATAAAGAGGTTCCAATATATGTAGCGATAGCTGTTGTTCTATGTCTCGTAGTACTTCAGCTTAGTATGGATTCGTTTTTGATTCCAATACTTTTTCTGGTAAGTATAGGTTGTGCCGTTATGTATAACATGGGATCGAATGTTTTTAAAGGTGAGATATCCTATGTGACCAAGGCTCTGGCGGCGGTGCTTCAGCTTGCGGTAACTATGGATTATTCAATCTTCTTGTGGCATAGCTACTGTGAAGAGAAGAAGGATAAGGATAATAAGGAAGCTATGGCGGTTGCCATTGATAAAACTCTTGTATCTGTAGTTGGTAGTTCTATAACAACAGTTGCCGGCTTTGTGGCACTTTGTTTTATGAGCTTTACACTTGGACTGGATATGGGAATAGTTATGGCGAAGGGCGTGGTGATAGGAGTTATCTGCTGCGTGACTATACTTCCATCCATGATTCTGATGTTTGATAAGGCGATTGAGAAGACAAGACATAAGGCTTTAGTTCCTGATTTTTCCAAAGTAAGTCCATGGATAGTAAAGCATTATTATATATTCCTTATAGTATTTGCAGTGCTTATAGTACCTGCCTTCTATGGACAAAAGCATAATAAAGTTTATTACAATCTGGATAGTTCCCTTCCAAAGGATCTGGAGAGTATACAGGCTAATGAAAAGCTTGAGAAAGAATTTAACATGGCATCGACTCATATGATTCTTCTTGATTCTAACCTTGAGGATAGAGAAGTAAGGAGACTGATAGAGGATGTAAATAATGTTGATGGGGTAAAGGCAACACTTGGAATCCAGGCCATAGAGGGGGCCGGACTTCCTAGAGAAATGATTCCGGAAAATATAGTAAATATACTCGATGATGGAGAGTATCAGCTGTTATTTGTAATGTCAGAGTATAAGGTTGCATCGGATGAGGTTAACCAACAATGTGACAGAATCAATAGGATAATAGATAAATATGACAGCAAGGGTATGCTTATAGGTGAAGCTCCATGTACTGAGGATCTCATAAAAGTAACAGACCACGACTTTAATATCGTTAACTCGGTATCTATAGTACTGGTTGGACTGATAATAATTTTCGTATTTAAGTCAGTCTCACTTCCGATCCTTCTTGTTTCAGTGATTGAGTTTGCGATATTTATCAATATGGGAATTCCTCATTACACTGGAGCTACTTTACCTTTTGTGGCGTCAATAGTTATAGGAACCATACAATTAGGCTCAACAGTTGATTATGCAATACTAATGACGAATAAATATAAAACGCTAAGGGTAGCAGGGGTAGAAAAGGAAGAGGCAGTTACAAGGGCACTGTCAGGTTCTATTAACTCAATATTTGTATCTGCATTATCCTTCTTTGCGGCAACATTTGGTGTTGGCCTATATTCCAAAATAGATATGATCAGCTCGCTTTGCATACTAATGGCAAGAGGAGCAATTATAAGTATGTTCGTGGTTGTATTATTGCTCCCGGCAGTTTTGAGGCTTTTTGATAAAGTGATAGTTCATTCGACGGCTGGATTTGGAAAGCCTAAGAAAAAATTAGCTTATGAATCGTAGGGTAGGAGGATGATGAAAATGAGAATCAAGAATAGTTCATATATAAAAAATACAAAGAAGACTGTAGCAGTAGCAATGAGTATGATGATGGCAGGTAGTCTTGCGGCTTGTGGTAGTTCAGATAGTGCCTCTGTAATAGATTCAGCTGATGTTCAGGCATCCAGTGAAGAGGATGAAATGACAGAAGTTATCGAGAAAAGTCTTGGACTTGGCACAGCAACAGATGCAGAAGTCGACAAAGAGGAGACTGTTTATCTTATCTCGGATGCAAATGGAGAGATTCAGGATACTATAGTAGATGAGTGGCTAAAGAATCCTGAGGGTAAGGATGAGATAAAGGATGTCAGCAAACTGACTGATATAGAAAATGTAAAGGGCGATGAGACATTTTCCCAGGATGGTACGAAGCTTACCTGGCAGGCTGGTGGTTCTGACATATATTATCAGGGACATACCGCAGAGACAGCACCGGTTTCTGTAAAAGCCACCTATTACCTAGATGGTAAGGAAACGACTCCAGAAGATATTGCAGGTAAGACAGGTCATGTGAAAATCAGATATGAGTATCAGAATGCAGCTAAGGATGGAGAGGTATATACACCATTCGTTATGGCTACAGGTATGACCCTTGATATGGATGGTTTCGTAAATGTCACAGCAGAAAATGCAAAGGTTATATCAGATGGTTCAAGATATATAGTTGTAGGTTATGGTATGCCGGGACTTACGGAAAGCCTGGGACTGGAGGAAGAGGATATAGAGCTTCCTGATTATTTCGAAGTAGAAGCGGATGCGGTTGATTTCAATCTTGGAATGACAATAACTGTTGCAAGCGTTGAAACACTAGGTGAGGAAGATATCAATCTATCAGATACTGAGAAGGAGATAAATGATCTGGCTGGAGAATATCAGGACGGAATGGATAGCCTGGTGGAAGGAATATCAGAATACACAAATGGGGTTGACAAGGTAAATGATGGAGTTGATAAACTGGACTCAGGCAGCGAGACTTTATATTCAGGAGCCGGAGCACTTAAAAGCGGCATGGATAGTGCGGCATCAGGAACAGAGGATATCAAGGATGGACTTAATTCTGCTTATTCAGGATCCAAGAGTATAAGTGATGGGGCCTCTGAGCTAAATGAGGCTGTTCAAGAGATAGAGCTCCCAGATGTTACAAAGATGGCAGGCGGTGAGGTTGATGATGCTACAAAGGCGGCTATTAAATCCACAGCTGAATCTAAGCTGGGTACAGACACAGCTACTTATGTCGGTAATGCAGTAACGGAGGTAGTTGGAGGTTCTGTTAATTCTGGAACTGTTAGACAGGTCGTTGATTATAATACTAGCGGAAAAGCAGCTGTAGAGACAGCGGCGCAAAACGCAGGAGCAGGTCAGGCTAGTAATGCAGCGGACCGTGCAAAATCAGCTGTTGGATATGCCAGCTATCCTGCAAATAATGAAAATCTTACTGCGTGGAAGGAACAGATTGTAGCGGCTCTTAAGGCTCAGTATAGTGGAACTATTGACGATGCTACTGCTGAGGCTATGGTAAATGGAATATATCTGGCAGGATATGGAGATGGTTACGGAAATGCTTATTGCACAGGCTATGGAGAGGGTTACGCTGCGGAATATCAGAACTATCTGACAGAATTTGATAAGTATATATCACAGGTCACAGCAGGCTTCAGTGGTGATTCCTTTACTGGAACAGTAACAAACGTTGCAAATGCTTATGCTTCTGCAGGTTCTGAAGTTACTCTTGGAAAGGTTGGAGATGCGATGGACGGATTTTCCAGTAAGCTAGATACACTTAAGGCTGGAACATCCTCACTGGCCTCAGGAACAAGCCAGCTTACTGAAGGACTTTCGCAGCTGGATACAGGAGCGGGTGAACTTGAAGGTGGTATGAGCCAGTTGAAGAGTGGAACGGATTCTCTATACAGCGGTACTAAAGCTTTAAATGATGGAGTTGGAACACTGAAGACCGGAACTAATACTTTGTCGAGGAATAGTGGGGCGTTAAATGACGGTTCCGAGGAGTTACAGAGTGCCACAAATCAATTAGTTGATAAGCTGAATGAAAAGGAAGGCGCAGTAAACGATTTTGTTGATAATGTAAATAGTGTGAAAGCAGCCGCCAGAGATTATCAGTCATTTGGTGGAGCTAGTGGAGACATGACAACAAGAACCAAATTTATCATCAAGATTGATGGGATAGACAATAATGTAGAATAAAAAGAGAACGAAGAGGCCGGCGGGATTGTTTCTGCCGGCCTCTTTTAGGTGTGGTGTAATAAAGGGACACACCTCTGATTTATAATATGGCCATCAGGAACACTTGAAAAGGAAAAAAGTGAAATGGAGGTCGATATTATGTGGGAAAGACTTAAGTTCTGGTTTATGGGATACAAGGATTGTGAAGGCTGCTGTCTGGGCTGCTCTTTCTTTGAGGAATGTAAATCAGAGGTTGTATATGAACGTGATGTAAAGGAAGCCTATGAGAGGGATGTGCTGATTGATACAATTATTAAAGAAAGAATGCCAGACAGATATAGAAAGAGTGCTTAAAATTTGGTATTATCATAATTAGGTAATAAATAAAAAAACAAGGAGGCTTAATTATGGATAAGATCAAAATAGCATTTTTTGACTCGAAGGATTATGATAAACAGTCCTTTGTTGATTCAAACAAAAATGAGGAATTTGAAATAACTTATTTTGAAACAAGGCTTTCTGAAGATACATACAAGCTTGCAGAAGGCAGCGATGTTGTCTGTGTTTTCGTAAATGATGATGTTAATTCTGTCGTGATTGATAAGCTTCACAAAATGGGAGTCAAGCTGATAGCTCTTCGTTGTGCTGGATATAATAATGTTGATATAGAGCATGCTTTTGGAAAGATACATGTTGTGCGAGTGCCAGCCTATTCACCTTATGCAGTAGCCGAGCATGCGATAGCACTTCTGCTTACTTCAATAAGAAGAATTCACAAGGCTTATATCAGAACCAAGGATTTCAATTTTAGTCTAAATGGACTGACAGGATTTGATCTTCATGGTAAGACAGTCGGTGTAGTAGGAACAGGTAAGATTGGAAGGATATTCATAGATATATGTCGAGGCTTCGGAATGAATGTTATCGCTTATGATAAGTTCCCGGCCAAAGATTCAGGTATAGAATATGTTTCTCTTGATGAGCTATGGAGCAGAAGTGATATCATTTCCCTTCATTGTCCGCTTACGGATGAGAGTCTTCATATGATTAATGCAGAGAGTATAGAACAGATGAAGAAGGGTGTTGTTATTATCAATACCTCGCGAGGCGCTCTGATTGATTCGGAAGCTCTTGTGGAAGGTATCAAGGCACGCCATGTTGGAGCTGCTTGCCTCGATGTTTACGAAGAGGAATCAAATGTATTCTTCCATGACTATTCAAATCATATTGTTAATGATGATACGCTGGCGAGACTTATCTCGATGCCGAATGTTATAGTTACATCTCATCAGGCCTTCCTTACTAATGAAGCGCTAATGAATATAGCGGATACCACACTGAATAATGTCAGAGAATTCTTCGATAAGGGCGTATGTGCAAATGAAATCTGCTATAAATGTTCGAATATTGCAAGTTGCAAACAAACACATGAAAATAAATGTTTCTAGATAAGGGCAACACGGGGGAGAGTCATGTTGCGGAGAATGTTTAATGTAAATGGGAGACCTGTGGATGGGTGATTCTAATAATCAATTAGAAATAAAGTATAAGGAGCAAGATGGTGAACTGATTATCGAACTGCCTGCGAGAGAAAATATAAAATCTATCCTTGAGTTAGAAAGAGAGATATACTGCATAATAAATAGAGGTGAGAGCACGAAGACTCATATTGATGTTTCAAGCCTTGAGTATATTTCTCTATCGGAACTCAGGGTTTTTGAGAAGCTCAAAATGGAGTTTGGAAATCTGAAGATTATTAATTTAAACCCAGAAATGAAAAAATTTGTGAAAAAAAATGGATATTCAGATCTATGTTAGTTTAGACTGAAGGGTGATCGGTGTTTTACAGCTTGAATTTATGAAGGATAAGGTTTATTCTGATGTATGCTATACATTAGGAGATGGAAGAATGAACCGATATTTCAACAGCTTTTTAATATTACTTGCAGGAGTTCTATGGGGTGCCATGGGACTTTTTGTGAGACCACTTAATTCTATGGGACTCACCTCTTGGGAGATAGTATTTATTAGAGCTATTCTGACAATGATCTTTATGGCTGCATTCCTGCTGATTAAGGATAGGAATCTGTTTAAGATAAGATTTAAGGAGATATGGTGTTTCTTAGGAACTGGAATCCTAAGTATAGTATTTTTTAATATGTGTTATTTCAAGGAAATCACAATAGCGCCGCTGTCGGTAGCAGCAATTCTGCTATATACAGCACCAGCGTTTGTTATGGTGATTTCTTTATTTTGTTTTAAAGAAAAGCTTACGAAGCAAAAGATAATTGCTCTTATCCTCTCGTTCGTAGGGCTTATTTTTGTTACGGGTGTTTTCAGTAGTGGAGATAAGCTAAGCTTTAAGACCTTGATGATTGGTCTGGGAGCCGGGCTTGGATATGCACTATATTCTATATTTAGTAGATATGCGCTTGAGAGAGGGTATGAATCCTCAACGATTAGCTTTTATACATTTCTGTTTGCATCAATATCAACGGTTTTCTTTGCTAGTCCTGTTCATGTAGCAAGTGTAGTTACTAGTTCGCTGGCGACTGTGTGCCTAGTGATAGTTTTCGCGCTTGTATCTACAATTATTCCGTATCTTACTTATACCATTGGCCTAAAAGGCGTAGAAAATGGGCGCGCTTCAATTATTGCTTCTATAGAACCGGTTGTTGCAACTCTAATAGGAATTGTTTGGTTCCATGAAAAGATGACGATATGGGTTTTGATAGGAATAATACTTGTGCTAACGGGTATTGTGATCAGTAATAAAGAAGAGAGAAGTAGTGAAAGTAGCGTAAATGAACTGTAGCATTAAAGCTATTAGTATGATAAAATAACGAGTTGTGTTAAGAAATAAAATGAAAGAGGTTTACATAATATGAAGCTTGGTATAGTCGGTTTGCCAAATGTTGGAAAATCTACATTATTTAATTCGCTTACAAAGGCTGGAGCACTTGCTGCAAATTATCCCTTTGCAACAATAGATCCAAATGTAGGAATAGTTGCTGTTCCAGATGAACGTCTGGATGTTCTGACAAAGATGTATGATTCAGATAAGACAACACCAGCCACAATAGAGTTTGTTGATATAGCTGGACTTGTAAAAGGTGCATCAAAGGGTGAAGGACTTGGAAATCAGTTCCTTGC
>DFEN01000106.1 GCA_002368685.1 Lachnospiraceae bacterium UBA3801 | reverse complement strand
CATATATGCAAATAGGGACGGTTCTCACATTCACATCGTTTCGCGATAATAATTTATCGTTTATCGATAATTTTCTATTGACAATCATAAAGTACAGTGATATTATCATATCACGAAAACTGCTATAACCCGGGTTGCAGAAAAGCGTAATACTATTTTTACCAGTGGAGGTTTTTATGAATAAAGAACAAATAATATCGAAAATGAAAAACGGCAGCTTAGTAATCGGAATACTCTGCATACTTGCAGCTATCTTCAATGGAGTTCTTACCTTTATGTATCTGGTTTCACAATACATATATGTAGGAAGAGATGCAAATGGTGAGGAGATTACTATCGAAGGTAATACTGCAGTGGCAGCCGCCAAAAATGCATACCTTAGAAATGGATTAACTGCTTTACTATCAATGACACTCATGATAATTGCCGCAATCCTTTTTTTCAGAATAGCAAAATCTGGTGTTCCTTTTTCATCATTTAACATTACACTAGTTAGGATTATAGGTGGATTAATGATACTTGGTAGTTTTCTCCCTGGTTTCATAGCACATGCCATTACAGGGTTTAGTGCTGATGGAATATTTCTATCAATGATCTCACCAGTAGCAATGATAAATGGACTACTTATCTTCTTCCTTGCATATATCATAAAATATGGTGCTATGTTGCAACAGGAATCCGACGAAACTCTGTGAGGTACGAACTATGGCTATAATACTAAGATTAGACCGCGTTATGGCGGATAGAAAAATGAGTCTCAATGAACTAAGCGAGAAGGTGGGTGTCAGCAACGTCAATCTATCTAAATTAAAAACGGGTAAAGTAAGCGCTATACGCTTCTCTACCCTAAATGCTATATGTTCTGCACTTGACTGTCAGCCAGGAGATATCCTGGAGTATGTTGAAGATTAATCGATTCCTCGACCTTCCATTTTATTCACCTTATTTATTATTACTTACTCAGTGTAATCGTTACATCTCCATTACTCAGAAGCTCTGTCATCTCATCAGCTGTTTTGTCCGTGACCTTTCCAAGTCTTGTATAGTTCCAAGTATTAGAGCCATAGAAAATAACTATGTTACTACTGTTATAAAGGACAATGTCCCCTGCATTTGTTGTTGTATTCTTGTCGTCACTTGGAAGAGTTGTTCCAATAGAACCAACTTGTTCATTTCCACCATACATTGAAAGTTGAATGGTCACTGGGCCTTCCTCCGTCATCTCTTTTATAGCATTTACAGATTCGTTATCTTCCCAATCAACCGCCACTTCTTCATTTCCTATTGTAAGCTTCATATCCGATGTTTTCTCCTTTACAGTGGGACCTGCCCAATCTATTATCCCACCAAATTCATATACATTTGTATATCCAAGATCCGCAAGCTTCTTCGACGCTTCCTTACTACGCCTACCACTTCTGCAGTAAACAAATATCAGCTGATCCTTATCCGGAAGCAGTTCTATATCATCCGTCTCGCCTATGCTTTCATTAGGAAGGAGCACCGCATCAGGAATGTGCCCGTCATTATACTCCTCCTCCGTCCTAACATCCAAAATGATATAGCCCTCATTTTCATCCATCATTTTCTGAGCAGTCGTTTGATTAATCTGACGATATCCATCCACCTCTAGCGGAGCTTCGGTTGAGGCGGATTCCGAAGTTGCGGAAGATTCTGACGTCGCAGACGATTCTGCAGTTGTAGGTTCTCCCGTCCCTTCACTATTCTCATCCTTCGAGGAACACCCTGTCATTACAGAAAATGTAATCACCAGCAGAAGACCTGTCATCAAATGCTTTCTATAATTCCAATTCATTTTACTCATCCATTCTCCTCCTCAAACATCCTCCTCCTACTATAACACTATTTACTCACTATGCAAAAGAGAACCGTCCCTATTTGCACAATTACTACGCTACGCTTGCAACTACAACCTCAGCATCTTCATCCTTCTTCTCACCTCTTCCGATGAAGTAAAGTGAAACTGTGAGAAGTACTGCACCGCAAATTACAACAGCAACAGTTGGAACCTCAAAATCAAGAGCCCCTTCTGGAACTAGTGATGCAAGTGAATTGTTAACCATATGCATTACAATTGTTGGAACAATTGATCCAGTCTTAATTCTAACGATATTCAGTACCACACCTGTAAGAGTTGCAAGAAGCGCCCAGATCATCTGACCATGAACAAGTCCAAATGTAACAGATGTAATAATCACTGCCAGCCATGTTGGCATAGCCTTATCAAGTCTAGAGAACATGAAGCCTCTGAAAACTATTTCTTCCATTATTGGAACAATGATGGATGCCGCAACAACGCTCTGCCAAAATGGCATTCCCGCAACTTCACCTGTACTCTCCTCAAGTCCATTCATAAGAGCTTCAGGAATAGGAAGAAGATCCACACCATAATCTATAACACATATCGCACCAATCGCAGCCGCTACAGCAAGGATGATTGTCTTAACTCCAACCTTCTTAATTGCAACTTCTTCGGTGAACTTATGCTTTCTGACCTTCATAACAATCAAGTAGATAACAAGGGCGAGTACTGCATTTATAATAAGCGCTATACCCATGTTGCCAAGTATCATTTCTTCAACTGCCGCTCCCATAGATGCTTTGTTGACTGCTGTTTCACCTGCCACACCTGCTTTGAATCCAAGCAGCACCGAGCAACCTGCCATCATAATCACCGTTGCCACCATCTGGCACACCATGTAAACTCCGAAATAGCAAAATGCTTTTCCTACCTGTTTAAAAAAGTTCTTCATTTGTTCTACCTCCACTTTCTTTTGAGCCCTCGCTCATCTTTCTTGATGCAAAGATAAAACAAATAAAGAACCTTTTGTTATAAAACGTCGCAAGTTGTTATTTTATTGTCGTAAATGGTTAAATGCAATCTAAACCACTACTCACCCAGCTCATTATTATATGCATTAAATGTATAGTCATCGAACAGCACCCACTTGATCACGTCCAACTTTCCAGGGTTCTCCTCGATAAACTTCTTCGCAGTAGCCACCGCTATCTTCACCGCCTTATCAAGCGGAAATGAATATACGCCCGTTGATATAGAAGGAAATGCTATACTGCGCGCACCATTTTCCACCGCCAGTTCTAGGCAAGATCTGTAGCAGGATTCCAGAAGCTCCGCCTCCTTCGATCTACCACCATTCCATATAGGCCCTGGCGTATGAATTATATACTTACATGGAATATTATAAGCTTTCGTAATCTTCGCCTGACCTGTCTTACAACCATTCAAGGTCCTGCACTCCGCCAGAAGCTCTGGACCTGCAGCCCTGTGAATAGCACCGTCAACACCGCCGCCACCAAGCAGACTCGTATTAGCAGCATTTACTATCGCATCACAACCATGTGCTGTGGTTATATCCCCCTTAACCATTACTATCTCTGTACCCAACTTCAACACCTCCTTATAATGATGCCACCAGGGACGGTTCCACTGGTCTTATTTATCCGTAAGAATTAACTCCCCATTCTCATCATACTTTATCCAGCCATCCAAAACTTTCTTACGATCATCATAATAACTTTCAGGCGAATCACCGTGTATCTTAAATCTGTTCCCATTAGAGTCAGTGATTACAGACCTAAACTGATAGCCCTCATAATCTGGAAGACCACCAGCCCCACCTGACTTCGCATATTCCTGCCAAACCTCAACCTTAAAGTCCTCATCCGGATAAGTCTTCTTCAAATACCTTTCATAATTCTCCTTACGAGAATCCAAATCATCCTGACTTATCTTCTTATTCGACTTATACGTGCACCCACATAACGACACAAGCAGGCATAAACAAATACCTATAAATATAACCTTCGCTTTCATTTTTCCCCCTTACCACATTGTATTTCGGCTATCATCATCCGAGCATCTCGCCGCATCCATTGCAATCGCAACCATCAACGCCGGTAGCTCATCCATATCATTAACCACATCCAGAACATAAGTATCTCCCCAGTGGAACAGCTGTTTAGATATTCGTACCACAAGGCGCTCCTGCTCGAAAATGTCATAGTTCCACTGCATGAAGTCCCCTTCTAGTCTCCAGCCCTTGTAGTCTATATTATAGACGGGGCGGAAGAACGAAAACTCCCTCTTAACAATACCTTGAGAATAACCATTTATGCTTATCTCAAACTCCTTAAAGAGACGGAAAAGCTTCTCTTGAATCAGTCCTATTTCCTGGCCACTCGCCTTGTCAAACACCCTGATTCTATGTCCTATCGAAAACATATCCGCCTTCACAAAATATCTAGGATACCCCTGCGAATCATATACATCATATGTATCTGTCCAAGAGAAAACCTTTTGCTTAATTAATAATTGACTCATTTTCTATTAATCCTTTCAAAATAGCAAATATCATAGTGGCACAATTATACCATAAAAATATACCACCGAGCACGAACTCAGTGGTATATATAAACCTAAGCCAATAGCTTAGCTCTCTTGCTTTCTGGAATCTTTAATGCATCCATCGCTTCTTCAGCAGAGAGATGCAAAGTTTCCATCAGATTAAGGACGCTTGTTCTCTGGCTTTCATCAGTCGCAGCAGTAACAGCCGGACCAACTGCTTCTTTAACCGCAGCATCAACCTTAGCCTGAACTTCATCACTCATTATTTCCATCAAGGCTTGACACACTTTTTCATCCCTCCTTCTTATCCTTGCAAATCAAAATTCAAATCACACTATACTGAAACATCTCATACGCCAACCTACTCCCCTCAGAAATCTCTGGCGGAAGCAAGGCTCTCGCCACGCACTTCAGCTCTTCCTCTGGAGCCGCCTCATTCCTCAGATAAGCATAGTCCCCATCCAATCTCTCAACTGTATATTCTATACGTTCAAACATTTTAGTCCCATCCTTTCCAGACATCTGGTTGATAGCCAACTGTCGCCTTCTTGCCATTTCGAACTATTGGCATTTTCAGAATTTGCTGATTCTCCAAAATCTTCTCTAGCCTGTCCTCATCTGCTATGTACTTGATAAGGGCAAGCGTATCCTTGTCCTTCGCATCCTCATCGATGAGCTTATCCATACCACCTACAGCCTGAGCAACAGAATTGAACTCTCCCTTGCTGAGCCCCTTCTCTTTCATATCAACGAACTGAAATTTGATCCCGCGCTCTTTGAAGAATCTCTCAGCTTTCCTTGTGTCTGCACTTTTCTTTGTACCAAATATTTGAATGTTCATTACTTATATCCACACTCCGTTTTCTCTGGTCCATCTACACCAGATTCATAATGTGCTCTAAACTCCATATTAATGTCGCGAATCTCACGCTTACCATCAATATAATCCTGATACATATCAGCCAGTCCCGATGCACATCCATCACAGGAACCACTAATATTACCAAGCGATTCAGCGACTATCTTTTCACGTTCTTCTCTAGTTGTGTCTTTGATTAGTATACTCATAATTATCCTCTTCACATTTATAATAACGCCTGCAACCTAGTGAATGCTCCACATTGCCTACGCATTAGAAAAAAGAGTCACATAGGTTATCCAGCAAAGCTAGACTCATTCTGAACAGGCGTTATATGCTTACTTCAATTTCTTCTTCAACTCAGCTACTTCATCTGAAATACTTTGTAATTTCTCTAATTCATTATTCAAACGATCGATTTCTTTTTCCTGCTCCTTTATCTTTTTATCTTGTCTCTTATCAGTAAGTGTAGCTTCCAGTTTTAAACTACCAGAGCATATCATCCAGATAATCTTAATGATTACATATAAGACCGCAAGCACTCCTATAGCCGCAAAAACGAATACTACATTTTGTACATCCTTGTACTGCATTATCATATCTCTAAAAGTTTCCATGTTTTCCTCCTTAATTAACATTCTCGTTTAAATAATTATTTCTAAACAAACATAATTACTACAAAACCAAACAAGAGCATCCAAATCAACATACACCAAGTACACCTACTCAGCGTGTGTTAACCGTCTGCCCTTGTAAGATTTGTAAGTATTATTTTGTCGATTTTACCCCTCATCGCTTGTTGTCCCTTCTCCTTATTTTAGTACCCCAGCGATGTGTTTATTATACCACAAACAGGGGTGATCTTAAAGCAGTAGAGGCAAGTTATCTAGGATAGTAATCATTATTTAATCCTTGCTGTTGGTTAGGATTATCTCTCAACTGATATGGCGGATGAGGAGGACTTTGAGGCTGTGAAGAGCTTCCTGTATACCCATAACTCGATAGCACATTCATAAGCATTCCCCTTTCTCACCCTACTTCTTCAGCACCAGCTCGCAAACCACTCCGCAGTCAGTCACATACACAACCTTAGCCTTCGCCTTCTTCTTGAACATATCGTAGATTCTTCCAGCGCTATAGGAGTCTCCCAGAACAGTATTTATGCTGTTTGCGACATGACCTATAGTACCAAGTCCCTCTACGTCTACAGCTATAGCCTCTTTGTCATATTTATTGTCTGGCTCCTTTTTAACTTTCAGCTTCATACCTCTCTTCAGGAAATCTGATCCATAATAATATCTAGTTCCTGTAAGAGTAAAATATATCTTCTTCATTGTTCCTTACCTCCTTCTGAAGTTGTTTTCGTTTCTGATGCCCCAATTATAAATTCTCCAGTAGGGCGTTAAAAAGGACACACTAAACTTCAGGGTAATTAATCTTATAATACAAAATCCTAAGTCCCATTAATGCATAAGTAACCGCATGCGCCTTAGGGAATAAATACTCTATCTTTTCACAAGAATCTATATACCACCCAGGTATATCATGCCCTCTCATCGCATCTTTCCATTCCGTTGGAAGCCCCAACCTTTTAGCCTTTCCTTTTCGTATGTATTCCATCATTTCATAGGCGAGTTCCTTATCAATTCCCTTTTCTTCCAAATACAGCAGCACATCATCACGTGATGAGATGCAGCCAGTAAGATTCGTAGTATCATTACCAATCAAATCTTTGGCATTTCCTTCCCAAACTCCCGTACCAAATGCGAGTCCCATCACTTTAATCAGATCAGATATCCCCCTCACCTCAACATACGGCAAAATCTCCTCAAGAATATGGGTTGTCCTAGACCCCGCCAATCCACTAATCCCATATTCGATTTGCAAATCATCAAATAGCTTTTTATCATTCAAAGTAATATCCAGTGGATTAACCCCTGTCTCTTCCTGCAGGTGTTTCAACATTTGCAGTCCTTTATATTCACACAAATCAAATCTGTAGAAGCATTTCTCATATTCATTCACTGATAGATTCCCCTCAAGATCTACACCCTCTGGAATTATTAAAAATGCAGTCGAATGAAAATCTTTATCTACCTTAAATCTAACAATATCTCCGACTCCATCTAACTGCTTCAAATCAGCCACTATATCATCTCTTATCTCCGGAGCAACATTGAAGACAATCTCCGGCTTCTTTGAACAATCAATTCCATAATGAACTTCCAGAGGGATATTGTAACCTCCGTACTTTTCAGGCAGCGGATTTATATCAGTTATCCCCATGAGATATGCAACAAATGAACCAGCCAGCGTTCCCCTGGTCCCTGTCATATAGCCTTTTTCTAAACTAATACGCGTTATATTTTGTGCAATAAAATAGTAGGATTCATATCCATTATCGATAATGCCAGCGAGTTCTGCATTTAATCTTTCTAGTATTTCATCTGGAACTATCTTTCCATATAATTGATGCAATTTTTGATCACATATCTTCCTAATATCCTCATTTGATTTAAACATTAATTCTGCTATTCCTCTCTCCATAATCAACCTTCTTTCTATTAATCAAACTTTCTCGTTTCTGATGCTCTAATTATAAAATCTTTAGTAGGGCGTTAAAAAGGACACACTAAAAAGAGCAGCATTTCTGCCGCTCTTCATAAAAATTACATAAAAGTTGTCACAGGAACCGTCCCCACTGACTCCTTACA
>DFEN01000027.1 GCA_002368685.1 Lachnospiraceae bacterium UBA3801 | reverse complement strand
GGCGCATCTGGTTTAGTGGATGTTGAGAATACGCTTGAGTCATTTGAGAAGGCCATAGAGGTCGGAGCAGATATGGTTGAGTTCGATGTCAGAAAAACCAAGGACAACATACTTGTGGTTTATCATGACAAGAACTTCGCTGATCAGCCTGTTTCATGGTATACATATGAAGAGATGGAAGCTGTTGCCAAGAAGCAGGGCTTTCATATTCCGCTTTTGGTAGAGGTTTTGGAACTCTGTAATAATAGAATATTTATGGATATAGAGCTTAAGGAAACCGGTTATGAATCCCGACTTGTAAGACTTCTTAAGAAAAATGCTTCTTACGATAATTATTCAGTTAAATCCTTCAAGGATTCTGTATCTTATAAAATAAAAGAGTTTGATCCGAATATCCGTACAGGGCTTCTGGTTGGATATAAGAAGGCGAGTCTTAAGAGAAGAATAAATGAGCTCTTCCCGGAGAGAAGACTGAGAGCCTGCAGGGCGGATTTTATAAGTCCAAATTCGAGGTTGCTTCGATTCGGATTTCTTAGTAGAATGAAAAGACGCGGTATACCTGTTTATGTGTGGACCGTGAATGATAAAAAGGATATCAGAAAGCTACTTAAGAAGGATATAGCAGGAATAATTACAGATAGACCTGATATCGCTCTGAAGGTGAGAAATGAAGAATAGAATAGTTGCTTATCTAAAATATATTGATGAACTGCTGGATGACAGCAGTGAGATGAATAAAGGCGTAGAACGTGACTGGGATAAAGAGATTGAGAAACACCTCACCCAGATAAAATTCTTTGCCCATGAGAGACTGGTTCATCTCATAGTATTCTGTCTGGTGGCTATATGTACTGTAATGAGTATACTTGCATTTGTGATAAAGGGAGAAATAATGATACTTCCACTTATCGTTCTCCTTTTTATACTCCTTGTACCTTATTGCATGCATTATTATCTGCTTGAAAATAGTGTGCAGAAAATGTATGACCAGTACGATGCTATGATAGGTAAGCGTGAAAAATACTTTAATATGAATAAAGAGGAAAAATAGTGAAATTTATTAGAAGATTTAAACTACCCCAATTTCTTCTAATTGTTTCGGTTGTTGCATTCCTTATTCTTCCAACTGTTGTGACATTTTCTCTAATGAAGAGAAATGATGCTGCCAACCGTAAGATGGATGAGGTTGCAAGAGAGCTTGCTGTTCAATCTAATATTAAAACAGTTGAGTCTACGGAAGCTGATAATGAGGACATATTGGGACAAGATAATAGAAGGCTGGAGAAGGATACTACAGCTCAGAATCCACTGACACTTGGAGTTTCAGATGCTACAGCCGGAGATGCTGAATTAAGTGAGACGGCTGGAGATGCTTCGATGGAGGACGAGGCTCTGGTGCAGGATACGGTAGTTGAACCAAATGGGAAGAAGGTTTATCTGACATTTGATGATGGCCCTTCAGAGAATACAAATGAGATACTAGATATCTTAGCTAAGTATGATGTTAAAGCAACATTTTTCGTGGTCGCTGATAGCTATAAATATATGGATCAGCTGACCCGTATAGCAGCGGAAGGACATACTATAGGGCTTCATTCTGCAAGTCATGTATATAATAGACTATATGCGGATATGGATTCTTATATAAGAGATGTCGAAGGTGTACATGATACTGTTGAGAGAATAACCGGAGTTGATTCAAAGTATTATAGATTCCCGGGCGGTAGCTCAAATAGTGTTTCAAATGTTTCCATAGATGATTGCATCAGCTACCTTCATGAGAATGGATACGAATATTTCGACTGGAATGCTCTTAGCAGAGATGCCGAGTATACAGGCTATTCCCCTGAAGAGCTTAATGGAAACATTATGGCTGGTGTTAGAAATAATGAAGGTGACTCAATAGTACTTATGCATGATCTCGATGAGCATCATAATACAGTGGAGGCTCTTCCGGCTCTTATAGAAACGCTGAAGGCAGAGGGGTATACCTTGTGCCCAATAGATGCCAGTACAACACCAGTACAGCATTATGTGCCGGCGGAAAACTAAAATGAATAACTATTAAGGAGGACGATTCTTATTAGCTTGCTCGAAGGTAGTAAACTTATGGAAGACGTCCTCTTTTATAAATCACTTAAATTTTGAGGGACATTTAGTAATTCCAATATAGAGAGAATAAGGTATGAATTATACTGAGGCAAGAAAATATATTCAGGAAAAGGAAAAGCTTGGAAGCGTGATGGGGCTGGATTCTATACGTGAACTTCTGAAGCGAATGGGGAATCCTGAGAAGAATACACCGGCGGTTCATATAGCCGGGACAAATGGTAAGGGAAGCATTATGGCTTATGTGGAGGAGACATTTGTCAAAACCGGTATGACCGTTGGCAGATACATATCCCCGACTATTTATGACTACCGCGAGAGATGGAGAAAGAATAAGGAGTGGGCCAGTGAAGAGGACGTGGCGCGTGCTATAACTGCTGTATCTAAGAGGGTGGATGCTATGGTGGCAGATGGTCTTCCAAGTCCAACGGCATTTGAAATAGAGACGGCGGTAGCTTTCTGGCTGTTTGATGACTGGAAATGCGATATCATGCTTATCGAATGTGGCATGGGTGGCAGGATGGACGCAACAAATGTTCTGGAAGGAGACGTGCTGAATGTTCTTGCGCCTATCAGTATGGACCATATGTCTATTCTTGGTAAAACCCTTGAGGATATAACCAGAGAAAAACTCGGAATAGTTCGTGATAAGACTGTGCTCGTTACAGCGCCTCAGGAAGACGAGGTGATGCGGGAAATCATGAAGTATGCAGTTGAGCATAAGGTAAAGGTCGTGCAGGCTGATACGGAAGAACTGATAGTGAATGAAGAGAGTTACCATAGTGCATCCTTTACTTATAAGGGTGAGGACTACGATATATCCATGGGCGGCAAATATCAGATTGAAAATGCTATAACAGCTATAGAGGTTCTTAAATACTTTAAGGATGTCTGCGAGGATTATATATATATGGGACTTCTTACCACAGTCTGGGACGGCAGATTCAGTGTGGTTCATAAGGATCCTATGGTTATAATAGATGGGGCTCATAATGAGAAGGCCTGGATCAGTCTCAGAGCCAGTCTGGAGAAATATTTTACAAATGAGAGATTCATCTTTATAATGGGAGTGTTCAGGGATAAAGAATATCCGAAGATGATAGAGACCTTGTCTCCGCTTATTGAAAAGGTTTATACAGTGGCTTCTGATAATCCCAGATCTATTCCTGCTGAGGAGCTGGCATCAATATTTGAAGAGTCCGGAGTGAAGGCGGCTCCAATTGATACGGTTGAACATGCTATAGAGACAGCGATGGAAGAGGCAGAAGAAAATAAGGCGATAGTAAAACAGGCAGAAAGAAAAAAGACGGGAGATCTATTAGGAAAAGCGGATAAGATAGTTATCTGCGGAACACTTTCTATCACAGGGGATGCCTTAAGATACTTTAAGAATTAGACAATAAGAAAATGATGGTTTTTATATAATACTATATAACATTATAAGAAGGTAAAAGTTGATGAAAAGAGTTAATTCTATTCTACAGGATAAGAGCTTTATTAAACGAATCAATGAAATCGAAGAAGGGGAGCGAGACAGGAAGTTCTGCAAACATGGTATGTGTCACATCCTGTCTGTAGCCAGAATATCCTACGAACTGTATCTCGAGCTTTACATAGACTGGCTGGATAATGAATGGCACCATACTGATATGGTTAAGGATGAATCAATCATTGATCTAAATGATGATATAGAGAGAAACTTCTGGAATAAGGAGTATATGAAGGAAATACTGTACGTTACAGCGCTTTTACATGATATCGGAAGATGCTCTAAATATGAAGAAACTATGAGCCATCACGAAGCCGGTCCTATTATAGCCAGACCTATACTTGAAAGATCGGGCTTTAGTTATGGTGAGATAGGAGACATTTGCGAAGCTATTAAGCAGCATGGTAATAAGCCTGACGACGAGGGTTGTCTCGCTGGAATCCTTTATAGAGCAGATAAGCTATCCAGAACCTGCTTCAGATGCGAAGCAGAGGGGGAATGTGATTGGGGAGCAGAGAAGAAGAACAGTGAGCTGAAGTATTAATTGGAACTTGGCTTGAATAGAAGAATTCTAACAAGGTTTTAGGGTTAGGAAAAATATGGATAAGATAAGAATCGAACAAATCAAGGTTTTTGCACATCATGGAGTCCTGGAGGAAGAGAAGAAAAATGGACAGGATTTCTTTATATCTATTGAAATGGAACTGAATCTTAAGTATGCAGGTGTGTCTGACAAACTTGAGAAAACAGTTAATTATGCGGATGTAACACTTCTCGCAAAAGAGGTATTTACCGAAACTGTCTACAACACCATAGAGGCTGCTGCGGAAGCTGTTGTTGAGGCGGTTCTGTCAAAGTATGACATAGTTCGTACGGTTACTGTTATAGTAAGTAAGCCACATGCTCCTATAGATGCAGAGTTTTGGGATGTAAATGTAACTATTACGAGATCAAAGCATATAGTATACCTTGGAATAGGCTCTAACCTCGGCGATAAAAGAGGATATCTCAATATGGCTGTTGAGGAGCTGGGTAAGGATGAGTCCATCTCATCCCTCAAGGTTTCAGAATATATAGAAACTGAACCATATGGACCGGTGGAACAGCCGGATTTCCTAAATGGTGTAGTAGAGATTGAGACAACTCTTGAACCAATGGAGCTTCTGACGATTATACATGATATAGAGCAGGAGGCTGGAAGAGAGAGAATCATCCACTGGGGACCACGTACTCTGGATATAGATATTCTGCTGTATGATGATAAAATTATCAATACCAGCGACCTTACGATACCGCATCCTGAGATGCATAAGAGAGACTTCGTGCTGAAGCCTCTTGTAGAGATAGCTCCTTATGTATATCATCCAATCCTGATGAAGACGGCCGTACAGATGCTGGAGGACCTTAAGAATAGTGGCTATGCGTCTGTTGAGAAGATTGAGACTGAGGATTATAGCGAACAAGAAAGACTAAATCTGGATGGTAAGTCCGTGGTATATGCCGGTGTTCCTGGTGCATATGCCGAGGAAGCTGCATTTAAATACTTCGGAGATCAGGTTGAATATAAAAATGTTAAAAAGTTCGACGATGTGGTAAAAGCTGTTGCAAATGGCGATGCGGATTACGGTGTCATACCTATAGAGAATAGCTCGGCTGGATTTGTTACAGGAAACTACGACATTATCAGAACCAGTGGAGTTAAGATAATAGCTCAGGTCACTATTGATATCAATCATTGCCTGCTAGGTATGAATGAAGCGGTTCTGTCCGATATTACAAAGGTGTATTCGCATCCACAGGGGCTTATGCAATGCAAGGAATATATAGATGAAAATGGTCTCAAGACAGAGAGTGTAAGCAATACTGCGAGGGCGGCTCAGAGAGTAAGAGATGAGGGACTTCGCAATCAGGCTGCCATATCCAGTGCGAGAGCGGCGGAGATATATGGTCTCAAAATACTTGAGAGAAATATCAACTTCTCCTCCGATAACGCAACTAAGTTTGTTATCCTGACCAGAGAAGAGGTGTTCCTTAGTGACGCAGTAAATGTGAGTGTGTGCTTTACAACCCAGCATAAGGTTGGTGCTCTTTATGACGTGATGGGAATAATCGACGTTAATCAGCTGAACATGACCAGCATAGAGTCTCGCCCATCCCTTAAGCATAAGTGGGAATACTGGTTCTATGTTACATTTGAAGGCAAGCTGACAGATAGAAATGTTATCAAGGCGCTTCGCGAACTGAAGGCTAACACTGATGAAATGATAATACTCGGTACATATTAAAATTGAACTTGACAAAGGACGGTCATTTGTTGTAATATGTCTAGGCGTGTGAAAAACACGGAAAAACAAAGTAGAGTATCCACTCTCACCTGGGTAACAAAAGGGTTGCCGGGTCGAATACCTTGAGTTTGAACCAATCAGTTTTGTTTTGGTGTACTTTATTAGTGTATTTTAAGGTGGATATTCTGTAATATCCACTTTATTTTTTTGGAGGGTAAAGCAATAGACTACTTAATTAATGAACAAATCCGTGATAAGGAAGTAAGAGTTATCGGATCTGAGGGAAATCAGCTGGGTGTTATGAGTATTCAAGAGGCAAGAGATGCTGCTGAGGCGGCAGGACTTGACCTTGTAAGAGTATCACCAAATGCTAAGCCTCCGGTATGCAAGATCATCGACTACGGAAAGTTCCGTTATGAGATATCTCGTAAGGAGAAGGAAGCTAAGAAGAAACAGAAAACTGTTGAAATCAAAGAAGTTCGTCTGTCTCCAAATATTGACGAGAATGATCTTAATACCAAGATTAATCAAGCTAGAAAATTCCTGCAAAAGGGTAATAGAGTTAAGGTTACACTTAGATTCAGAGGCCGTGAGCTGGCATATGTAAATCAGAGTAAGCCTATTCTAGATGACTTCGCTGAGAAGCTGTCAGATGTATCTACTATCGATAAGCAGGCTAAGTTTGAAGGAAGAAGCATGACAATGTTTCTTGCTGCAAAGACAAATAAATAATTTTAGGGAACATTTCCCTATCATATTATAGGAGGAAAATCAAATGCCAAAGTTAAAGACAAAGAGAGCTGCTGCAAAGCGCTTCAAGGTTACAGGAACTGGAAAGCTTAAGAGAAATAAAGCTAATAAGAGTCATATCCTTACAAAGAAGACTACTAAGAGAAAGAGAAATCTTAGAAAGGCTGCTATGACTGATAAGACAAATGAGAAGAATATGAAGAAGATTCTTCCATATCTCTAAGATTTGGTATGTAGACTATTTAATTAGGAGGATAATAAAATGGCAAGAATTAAAGGTGGCGCTAATGCCAAGAAGAAGCATAATAAAGTACTTAAGGCTGCAAAGGGATACCGTGGAGCTAGAAGTAAGCAGTATAGAGTAGCAAAGCAGTCTGTAATGAGAGCTCAGGCATCTCAGTTCGCAGGACGTAAGGAGCGTAAGAGAGACTTCCGTAAGCTGTGGATCGCTCGTATCAACGCAGCTGCAAGAATGAATGATATTTCTTACAGCCAGCTTATGCATGGTCTCAAGGTTGCTGGAGTAGATATGAATCGTAAGATGCTCTCTGAGATAGCTATCAGTGATCCAGAAGGATTCACAAAGCTTGTTGAGGTTGCAAAGGCAGCTATAGCTTAGTTTTTTGATACTTCAAAAAAAGTATGTAATTAATCAGAATTTTGGTTGACAAAGTTTTATATAAGTGATACTATATTCAAGTCGTGTTCAAGTGATCACGACTTGAATAATGTGAGCGGGAGTGCTGGAATTGGCAGAC
>DFEN01000029.1 GCA_002368685.1 Lachnospiraceae bacterium UBA3801 | reverse complement strand
CTTAAGACTGAGCTGATTAATCCATCAGTTAAGACGGCACCAGACTGTATAAGAGATAAGCATTTCTTCCGCAAACATGGAGAAAATGCATATTACGGACAGGGATAAAAGAAATATACAGGAATGATGATTCCTGGGGGGCACCATGATAAAGGTTTTTTTAGTAGAAGATGAATATGCAATCCGAGAAGGCATAAAGAAGTCTGTGGATTGGGAGAAAAATGGTTTCGAGCTGGTGGGCGAAGCAGGAGATGGAGAAATGGCATTTCCAAAGATTCTGAAGACGAAACCAGACATCCTGATCACCGATATTCGTATGCCTTTTATGGATGGTCTGGAACTGGCAACTCTCGTTAAGAAGGAGCTGTCGGATATCAAGATAGTTGTGCTTAGTGGATATGATGATTTCAATTATGCTAAGCAGGCTATAAGTATTGGCGTGGAGGAATATATACTTAAACCTGTTTCGGGAGAAAACCTCCTTAAGGAGCTGGGGAAGATTGCCGAATCAATCAGGGCTCATAGACAGGAGGAGCAGGCGCGTGAGAAATATCTTCAGGATATGGAGGAAATACGCGCACTCGAGAGACAGAAGTTTATTCATGACATGATAGATGGCAAGATATCTATGCAGGAGTCTCTGGAGCAGGGGCGAGAGCTGGGGATAGATATAACTGCCACCTATTATTCTATAGTGCTATTTCAGGCATTTCTAAAGAATCGGGAAGACTCCGATATCAATTCTTATTCCGGTGTGAATGAAGAAATACTCAGAAGAATCAAAGAAGAATACGCAGATCTTAAAAATGTATATTTGTACGAGCAGGTTGGCGATGTTCTATGCTTCCTCGAGAAGTCTGATACTCTCGAAGAAATGGATGAAAATGTGAATCGCGGTATCGGTATCATTACAAATATTATGAGTGAGTTTGGCGATTGGATATATTTTATTTCGTCTGGAAAACCGGTGGAGCGAATTCGAGACGTTAATAATTCCTATAGAGATGCCAGTAGAAGATTTGCTGACAGATACATGCTGGACGAGAGCTGTATTATACTTGGAAATGATGATATGCCGCAGAGACAGAAGAAGATCAGAGAAACTATCGAGGCGGAGAAGAAGGATTCTGCCAAAGATATGGACTTTGATAATATTGATATCAGAAAGCTCGATATTAGCGGAATAGATTTCAAGATGCTGTCTCAGAAGACCATTCTTCATTTTCTTAGGAGCGGAACCCTTTCAGAGGTAGGCGATCTGGTAAATGAATACTTTAATAGTATAGGTGAGGATGCCATGGGCTCCATCATGTTCCGTCAGTACATTCTCATGGAATCATTGCTTAGTGGTCTTACATTTCTGGATAGTATGGGCGTCGGCAGGGATAAAGCCTCCGAAATCCTCGGGGATCTGAAGGATCCGATCAAGTATGTAGAGACTCTTGACTCGTCCAGGGATTATATCAGAATGCTCCTCAACAAAATGATTGAATACCGCAATCAGGTATCCGATAAGAAATATCTGGAGATTATTGAGAAGGCAAAGAAATTCATTCAGGATGAATATAGAAATGAAGATATGTCGCTTCAGCTAGTGGCATCAAATGTAAATGTCAGCTCGAATCATTTCAGTGCCATCTTCAGAAAAGAAACCGGTGAAACATTTATCGATTATCTGACAAGAGTACGTATGGAAAATGCGAAGGAGCTGCTGGCTTGTACTTCAATGAAAACTTCAGAGATTGGCTTCGAGGTAGGCTACAGAGATCCGCATTATTTCAGTTATATATTTAAGAAGACAACAGGTATGTCACCTAAGGAATATAGAAGAACAAAGAAGTGAAGTACTAAACTTATGGAAAAGGAATAATAGGTTTGAAGGCTAAGAAAAAGAGAGGCAGCAAGATACAATCCAAATTGATAAAGTACATATGGATATGTGTTATCCCACTTATTATCCTTTTCAGTATCGCGATAATAAGGCTATATGGCTTCTATCAGGATTACGATCTTCTGGTTCGTAATATAACAAGTGCAAATGAATATAATATGAGCTTCAAGGAATCTATGGATGAAATGATGTACCGAATCATCATAGGTTCTGCCAACTGGACGAATGCAGATGAAAAGCTGGAAGATGATGATCCTAAGGCACTAATAGCTGAGGCAAAGGAACATTTTATTCAGCTTAGAGAGAAGACAACGGAGGATAATGTCCGTGCGGATCTGACAGCACTCATCAGGCTTCTCGAGATACTCGATGAACGAGTGGAGGACATACTGAAGAATGTAGAAGAGGGCGGTCACTATGATGAGAATATGGAGATGCTGGATATGAATATCCGTACTCTCACTTCTCTCATTCAAGAGGACATTCAGAAGTATATCTATGACGAAGCACAGAATATGGAAATGCTCCGTCGCCAGGTTGCCTCCAGTCTGCTGAACACAATCAGGATAATGATCATCGTACTTATTATTATTCTGGTTGTTATATATTTCCTATCAAGACGTCTTTCCGAGAGAATAACCGAGCCTATTACAGAGCTTGTAGGAATGACCGAGAAGTTCGCGGGCGGCGACTTCACCGTATCCTATCATCCGGATAGAGATGACGAAATGAAAACTCTGGCGGACAGCTTTAACAGCATGGTTAAAGAGATAGAGAACCTGGTAGAGGATATACATCGCGAGCAGGAAAATGCGAAGGATGCTGAGCTTAGACTTCTTCAGGAACAGATCAATCCACATTTTCTATATAATACTCTTGATGCGATTATCTGGATGACTGAGGCTGGTGAGAATAAGAAGGCGATTCAGATCATTCAGGAGCTTTCGAGCTTCTTCAGAATATCTCTCAGTAAGGGCGAAAGTGAAATTACCATCCGTAATGAGAGGGAGCATGTTAAGAACTATCTCGAGATTCAGAGATACAGATATCAGGACATACTTGACTATGAGATAAATATCTCAGATGACATTCTGGACTATCATATACAGAAGCTTACGCTTCAGCCTATTGTTGAAAATGCTCTCTACCACGGAATAAAAAATAAACGTGGGGGAGGTAAGATTACTGTTGAAGGATACTTATCTAATAGAGATGAAAAGTCTGAAGGAGATGTCTCCGGAACAATTATCTTTAAGATAAAAGATAGTGGAATAGGAATGAACGAAGAGGAGCTTACAAGACTTCGTAAACTTATTTCCGGTGAGATTACTATAGATGATAAGCGAGGCTTCGGTATGGCAAATGTCGAGAAGCGAATTACCATGTTATACGGAGAAGAATACGGAATAAGTGTTGATAGTGAGTACGAGGAAGGCACGACCGTTACAGTAAGGATACCAATCCAATAGGTGTATAATTTTAGATATAATAATAGTTCAGGAACAATAATGGACAAATGGCGTTATGATGAAAAGTAAAATGAAAAGAAGATACAGAAAAAAATTATATAAAAGAGTAATTGCGTTTCTTTTGTCGGCGGCATTTGTCATGAGTGCTGCTGGATGTGGAAAGAAGGAAGACAGGGCAGAGGAAGGTAAGTCAGATACAGAGCTTATTACGGTGGGCTTTTCTCAGCTGGGAGCGGAATCTGACTGGCGCGTTGCAAATACTGAATCTATCAAAAGTAGTTTGACAAGGGCAAATGGTTTTGAACTGATGTTTGATGATGCTCAGCAGAAACAGGACAAACAGTTTCTGGCGATAAGGAACTTTACCCAGCAGGAGGTTGATTGTATAGTACTTGCTCCTGTTATGGAAACGGGATGGGATACGGTTCTGGAGGAGGCAAAGGACGCTGATATCCCTGTCATAGTCGTTGATAGACAGGTTAGAGTAACAGATACATCTCTCGTTACTGCGTGGGTTGGATCAGATTTCAGTAAAGAAGCGAAGATTGCCTGTGAATGGCTGAAGAGTTTCACCGAAGCAAAAGGAATCGCTCCGGAAGAGCTTTATATAGTGGATATTCAGGGAACCCTGGGAGCTACAGCTCAGATAGGAAGAACTTCAGGACTTGAAGAGGCGAGCAAAAATTATGGCTGGAATCTTATCGCGGAGGTTCCGGCGGATTATGCTCAGACCAAGGCGAAGGAGGTTATGCAGAATCTCCTGAAGAATTATGACAATATAAATGTAGTCTATTGTGAAAATGATAATGAAGCAATTGGTGCTATTGAGGCGATAGAGGAATCTGGCAAAAAAGTCGGAACAGATATTAAAAATGGGGAGATACTTATTATATCCTTTGATGCTGCACATTCAGGACTCAGCAAGGTACTTGAAGGTAAAATAGCACTGGATGTAGAATGTAATCCTCTTCAGGGAGAAGAGATAGAGAAGCTGGTAAAGGCTGTTAAGAACGGTGAGGAATATAATAAATATACCTATGTTACTGAGAGTGCATTTGCTCTTGATGACACAGTAAAAAGCGTTAAAATAAATGACAAGGAATATGAGATTACAATGCTTACAGAGAGCATTTTAAATTCCAGAGAGTACTAATAAAGGTACTCTCTTTTTTTGTTGGAAGCAGAACGGAAAATAAAAAATCAAACTTTAAATAAAATATTGAAAAAAAGAAAAAATATAAAATAAATATTTGAAAATTATTCAAAAGATACTCCGTATAACAATCCTTCATTCTTTGATATATTTTTACCATCAGCAAAACGGTGATATCCAAAACCGTGGGTTTTGGAAAAAGTCAAAGTGAAATGGAGGGTTTTTTAATGAAAAAATTCGGTAAGAAAATTCTGGCAACAGTAGTTGCTGCAACTATGGTGCTTGGTCTTGCAGCCTGCGGAGGAAGCAAGGATGCAGCTGACGATTCAGGTTCAGGATCAGGATCAGGCGGCGGTGACAAGATTAAGGTTGGTATCATCAACAATGATCCAAACGAGTCTGGTTATCGTACAGCAAACGACAAGGATCTCAAGGCTATGTTCTGCGAGGCAAATGGATATGAAGCTTCATTTGCTTATAGCTTAAAGAACGATGAGCAGATTACAGCAGCTCAGAAGTTTATTCAGGATGGAGTTGATTATCTTCTTCTTTCAGCAGCCGACACATCAGGTTGGGATAGTGTTCTCAAGGATGCACAGGATGCAGGAATTCAGGTAATCCTCTTCGACCGTACAATCGATGCAGATGAAAGTCTCTATGCAGCTTCTATCGTATCTGACATGGATAAGGAAGGCGAGACAGCAGCAAATTGGCTTAAGGATCAGAACCTCAGTGAGTACAACATCATTCACCTTCAGGGTGTTATGGGATCAGCAGCTCAGCAGGGTAGATCTGGAGCACTTGATCAGATGGCTAAGGACAATGGTTGGAAGATCGTTACACAGCAGACAGCAGAGTGGAATGCAGAGAAGGCTCAGCAGATCGTTCAGTCAGTTATCGACTCAGGTGAGAAGTTCAATGTAATCTATGCTGAGAACGACGATATGGCTAAGGGTGCTGTAGAAGCACTTGATAAGGCTAACATCTCACACGGTGTTGGTAAGGACGTAGTAGTTATGGGATTTGACTGCAACAAGTGGGCACTTGAAGAGCTCCTTGCTCAGAACTGGAACTATGATGGACAGTGTAATCCATTCCAGGCTAGCTACATTGATGAAGTAATCAAGACTCTTGAGAAAGGTGAGAAGCCAGCAGAGAAGGTTATCATCATGGAAGAGAAGGGATTCGATGCTTCTTCAATCACACAGGATGATGTTGATAAATATGGTATCTAATTAAGAAACCTTTATACATGGGTGTGGGGGTGCGGCATTAATCTCAATGTTGCGCCCTCGTGCTCTTTATAAGACACAAATTTTGATAATAAGAATGAGGTGAGGCTGTGAAAGAAAATGCAGTTTTAGAACTACACAATATATATAAGATCTTTCCTGGTGTAAAAGCTCTTCAGGATGTAGACTTCACCCTTCGTGAAGGAGAAATACATGCACTCATGGGCGAGAATGGTGCAGGTAAATCAACACTCATCAAGGTTATAACAGGAGTTTATGAGAAAGAAGAAGGAAAGATATTCCTCAAGGGTAATGAGTCAGAGGTGAATATTCACTCTCCGCAGGATGCGCAGAATCTTGGAATAAGTACAGTGTATCAGGAGATTACACTTTGTCCAAATCTTACAGTTGCAGAGAATATGTTCATAGGAAGAACTAAGAGCAAGTTTACAAACTGGAAGAAAATGAATGAGGAAGCGGACAGAATCCTTAAGTCTCTGGATATCGCAGTAAGTGCAACTCAGCAGCTGGCAAGCTGTTCACTCGCTGTACAACAGATGGTTGCGATAGCGAGAGCTGTGGATATGGAATGTAAGGTTCTGATTCTGGATGAACCAACTTCATCTCTGGATGAAAGCGAGGTTCAGAAGCTTTTCGGACTTATGAGAGATCTGAAGGCAAAGGGGGTAGGAATCATTTTCGTTACTCATTTCCTTGATCAGGTTTATGAAGTATGTGACAAGATAACAGTTCTTAGAGATGGAAAACTTGTTGGAGAATATGACATCAGTCAGCTTCCAAGAGTAGAACTTGTTTCAAAGATGCTTGGTAAAGAACTTGATGATCTGTCAGATATCAAGGAAGAATCTGCAGAGGCAGAAGTAGAGAGTGGCGAGGTTCCTGTTTTTGAGGCTAAAGGACTTCAGTCAAATGCAGGTATTAAGCCATTTGATTTCCATATCCAGAAGGGAGAGGTAAATGGCTTCACTGGTCTTCTTGGATCTGGCCGAAGTGAATGCGTAAGAGCAATCTTCGGAGCAGACCGAGTTATAGCAGGTAAAGTTAAGAAAAATGGTAAGGATGTTAAGATAACCAAGCCATTAGATGCGATGAAAAATGGTATAGCTTATCTGCCGGAGGATAGAAAGCTGGATGGTATAGTCGGAGACTTATCTGTTAGAGAAAATATTATCCTTGCGGCGCAGGTGCTTAGAGGCTTCTTCAGACCATTTTCAAAGGCTGAAACCTACAGACTTGCAGATGAATATATTAAGCTTCTAGATATAAAAACAGCTTCGGCGGATACACCTATCAAATCTCTTTCAGGTGGTAATCAGCAGAAGGTTATCGTAGCCAGATGGCTGCTTATGCATCCTGAATATCTGATACTGGATGAGCCTACTCGAGGTATTGATGTAGGAACCAAGGTGGATATCCAGAAGCTTGTGCTTAAGCTTGCATCAGAAGGAATGAGTATTACATTTATTTCTTCTGAAACAGACGAGATGCTGAGAACCTGTTCAAGACTCATTGTAATGAGAGATAGAAAGGTTGTTGGCGAGCTTAAGGGAGCAGAGCTGACTCAGAGTGGAATCATGAAGACCATTGCTGGTGGCGAAGAAAAAGTAGAAGAGGAAGGAGGAGAGAGTGATGAATAAGAAAAAAGTATTTAATAAACAGTTGCTTATACCTTTAGTAGCTATAATTGCACTGGCTCTCTTTAACCTTTTTGTGGATCCTTCTTTCTTCAAAGTGACACTTGGAACAAATAGTGCTGGTGATCCAGTTCTTTCTGGATATCTAATAACCATACTCGATTATGGTTCAGAGCTTGCAATACTTGCTATAGGAATGACGCTTGTAACTGCTGCATCGGGTGGACAGGATATCTCAGTTGGTGCAACTATAGCTATTGCAGGAAGTGTGATTCTTAGAGTTCTTTGTGGAACGAATTCAAGACCTGATGAGCTGCAGGCTCCTATAATTGTTGCATTCCTTGTGGCATGCATAGTATCAATGCTCTTTGGTGCATTTAACGGAATACTCGTTGCTTACTTCAAGATACAACCGATGGTTGCGACGCTGATACTCTTCACGGCAGGTCGTTCTATAGCAGCCTGGATTAATAACAACGAGCTTCCAATTATTAGTGATCCAAAGTTTGGATATTTCGGTGGATATATTCCTGGAGTTCCAATTCCAACACCATTCTTTATAGCTATGATCTCAGTTATCGTGGTTATGCTGGTGCTGAAGTTCACAACTCTTGGTCTGTACACTCAGTCAGTGGGTATAAATGAGAGCTCATCCAGACTGAATGGTATAAATCCTCAGTTTATCAAGTTCTTGACATTTGTTATCCTTGGACTTTGCGTAGCAGTTGCAGGTCTCATCAAGGTTAGTAGACTATCAACTATTAACTACTCAGTTATTGCGAAGGATATAGAGATGGATGCAATCCTTGCGGTTGCGCTTGGTGGAAATGCTCTTAGTGGTGGTAAGTTCAACATGCCGGCTTCGATACTAGGCGCATATGTTATTCAGTTCCTTACAACAACTTTATATAAAATGAATGTTAATTCAGATGCCCTGTCAGCATACAAGGCTGTAGTTGTTATAATTCTAGTTGTAGTAAGTTCTCCGGCAGTTCGCAAGGCGTTTTCACAGTCTGCTAGCAAAATAAAATCTACGAAGAAGGAGGTGGCTTAAAATGCCTGAGAAGAAGAAAAGTGGTATAGGTGCCATAATCTCCAGATGGTTTGGAAGAACCAGTGATACAAATCTCCTTCTTACTATCACGATAGTAGTATTTTTCCTGATGTATATAGGTGCTATTATTTTCCAGGGAGAAGGATTCCTGAAGCCGCAGACATTTTTCAACATTTTAAATGCAAATGCTGCACTTATAATTACATCAGTTGGTCTTAGTATCGTAATGATCTGCGGCGGTATCGATATTTCCGTTGGTGGTGTAGTTGCTCTTGTAAGTATGAGCTGCGCTGTATTTCTTGATTTCCATAACGGAAGCGTGCTTGGAGCTATCGCAATTGCTCTTGGCATAGGACTTGCATTTGGACTTGTGCAGGGCTTCCTTGTAGCATATCTAGATATTCAGCCATTCATCGTTACTCTGGCGGGAATGTTCTTCGCCCGAGGTATGACGACCATAGTTCATACAGCTCCCTTCAACGTAGAGAATGAAGAGTTCGTTGCGCTTAAAGAAACAAGAGTTATAGTTCCTGGCTTTGGTTCAGTTAATAAGCTGGGTAACTATGTAAATGCTTACGTAGAAGTAGGAGTTATAGTAGCATTACTTATTGTTCTTATATTCTTCGTAGTGCTTAGATGGACAAACCTTGGTAGAGCATTTTACGCTGTAGGTGGTAATAGCCAGAGCGCTCTGATGCTTGGTGTAAATGTAAAGAGAACTAAGTTCCTGTCACACCTTATCTGTGGTGTTCTTGCAGGAATCGCTGGTTTTGTATATTTCATGCATGTTGGTTCTGGTTCAGCATCACATGCAAGTGGAATGGAGATGAATGCGATAGCATCATCAATCATCGGAGGAACAATGCTTTCAGGTGGTGTTGGTAATATTGTCGGAACCCTCTTCGGAGTATTATCACTATCAACTATTCAGAACATAGTTTCCTCTGCAGGTCTGGATCAGGCTTGGTGGACAGGTATAACAATAGCAGCTATGCTTTGTCTCTTCCTGGTTATCCAGTCAATAGTTATCTCAAACAAAAAGAAACTTCTTACAAAATAATCCCATGTGCATATGAGGCCAGTAGGGACGGTTCGGCCGTCCCTACTGGTCTCCTTATTTTTTTGTTGTTTAGGGAAAAGGGCTGGTGTAAAATTAAGAATGAATTGTTCGTCTAGAAAAGGAGGTAATTATGGGGGATAAAAAAGAGACCGTACTGGCTATTTGTTATGATTTTGATAAGACGCTTTCACCTACCGATATGCAGGCGCAGGGATATATCCAGTCTGTGGGATATGATGTAGATGAATTCTGGGAGAAGACAAATGCCCTTGCACAGGCAAATGAGATGGATAGTAATCTTGCTTATATGTATGTAATGATGGATGAGGCGAGAGGTCGTCTTCTTTTTAACAGAGAGAAGCTGGAAGAGTATGGAAGCCGAGTTCAGCTTTTTCCAGGGGTTGATGGCTGGTTTGACAGAATCAATGAATATGGTAAAGAGAGAAATGTGAAGGTGGAGCACTATATCATTTCCTCTGGACTTAAGGAAATGATTGATGGTACGAGCATTGCCAAAAATGGAGCCTTTACAAAGGTTTATGCCAGCAGCTTTTACTACGATGATAGGGGCATGGCAGTTTGGCCAGCGCAGGTTATTAACTATACAAATAAGACGCAGTTTCTCTTCAGAATTGAAAAGGGTGTCCTGGATATAAATGATGAGGATGTAAATGAATATTTCGAGCCTGAAAATATGAGGGTTCCTTTTAGAAATATGGTCTACATAGGAGACAGTGATACAGATATTCCTTGCATGAAGCTTGTTAATATAAATGGTGGACATTCGATAGGAGTATATAATCCTGAGAATCAGAATAAGGACCGTGTTCATAAGATGCTGAGAGATAATCGTATCCGATATTTTGCTCCTGCGGACTATTCAGAGGGAGCTGAGATAGATAAGCTTCTAAAGGCCATAATTGATAAGACAGCTGCCTACGAAATATTAGAAGATAAACATGTGCGAGATAAGCATGAATCTTACGATAAATAAGGCGATTTTTAGCTATTTTGAATATTGACTTTGAACATGGCTCTATGTAGAATAGATTGTAGCTGTGTGACTGACGGATTTGAGTGGAGTTTACCACGGGAAGCACAGTATATAGATGAAAAACCGGCCGTCTGGGTAAATGTTTGCCCAGATGGCTTTTATTCTAAAAAGAAGTATTTGGGAATATAATTCAAAACCAATTTGAAGGAGGAATGAAATGAAAAGAGTTGATTTAGCAGCAGAAATCGGAGCAACCAGCTATCCAGGAAGAGGTATCGTTATTGGATGTACTCCAGATGGTAAGAAGGCAGCAATTGCTTACTTTATTATGGGACGTTCTGAGAACAGTCGTAACAGAGTATTCGTAACAGAAGGCGAGGGAATAAGAACAGAGGCATTTGATCCAGCAAAGCTTGAGGATCCAAGCCTTATCATATATGCACCAGTAAGAGTTCGTGGTACAGATACTATCGTAACAAATGGTGATCAGACAGATACTATTTTCGAGAATATGGAGCAGGGAGATACCTTTGAGGAGTCTCTTAGAAATCGTGAGTTCGAGCCAGATGCTCCTAACTATACACCTAGAATATCTGGTGTACTTCATGTAGAAGATGGATACACATATGAGATGTCTATCCTTAAGTCAAATAACGGTGATCCTGATCAGTGCTTGAGATTCACATTTAGCTATGATAATCCAAAGGCTGGTGAGGGACATTTCATTCACACATATATGGGCGACGGAAATCCACTTCCAAGCTATGAGGGAGAGCCAACACCTGTTGAAATTAAGACAGATGACCTAGATACATTTACAGAAACAGTTTGGAACGCCCTTAATGAAGACAACAAAGTATCACTCTTCACACGTTTCATCGATATCGAAACAGGCAAGGTTGAAACCAAAATCGTAAATAAGAATAAGTAATATTATAAATTGCATAATTATAAATGAGCCTGAAATTATATATACCTTTTGAAACCATTGCGGGTCTCGGCGCTTAGCGATTCACGAGTACGAAGTACGAAGTGAGAGCTTAGCGAGCGAAGCGGCCGCTAGGGGTAACCCGCACTGTGCGAGAGCAGTGTTGAAAAAGGTATATATAATTTCAGGCGGGTTAAATAAAAAAGGAGAATAGAAATGAACGAATTAGAACTTAAGTATGGATGTAACCCAAATCAGAAGCCTTCTAGAGTTTTCATGAAGGACGGAAGTGATCTTCCCTTTACAGTACTTTGTGGTAAGCCAGGATATATAAATCTTCTGGATGCCTTCAATGGTTATCAGTTAGTTAAAGAGCTGAAGAAGGCAACTAACCTTCCAGCTGCTACATCTTTCAAACATGTTTCTCCAGCAGGTGCTGCTGTAGGTCTTCCTCTTACAGATGTAGAGAAGAAGATATACTGGGTAGAGGATATGGGAGAGCTTAGCCCACTTGCATGTGCATATGCTAGAGCAAGAGGTGCAGATAGAATGTCCTCTTTTGGTGATTTCATCTCACTTTCAGATGTATGTGACGCTGATACAGCAAAGCTTGTAAAGAGAGAGGTTTCAGACGGAATCGTTGCTCCAGGATATACAGATGAAGCTCTTGAGATTCTTAAGTCTAAGAAGAACGGAAACTATTGCGTAATTCAGATAGATTCAAACTATACACCAGCTCCAAGTGAGACAAAGGATGTATACGGAGTTACATTTGAACAGGGAAGAAATGAGCTCGTTATCGATGACAACTTCTTCTCGAATATTGTTACAGAGGCTAAAGAGCTTCCTGAGTCAGCTAAGATCGATCTTACTATCGCAATGATTACTCTTAAGTATACACAGTCAAACTCAGTATGCTATGTAAAGAATGGCGCTGCTATCGGTATCGGTGCTGGACAGCAGTCACGTATCCATTGTACAAGACTTGCAGGTGACAAGGCTGATAAGTGGTTCCTTCGTCAGTCAC
>DFEN01000115.1 GCA_002368685.1 Lachnospiraceae bacterium UBA3801 | reverse complement strand
CCATCATGGAAGATAAGCATGCCATATGCATATTCTCCTGTAGCTACATTATAGCTTCCATCAACATATGCTATAGCTGCAGAGGTCATTTTACTACTGAGGTATTCAACCAGGTCCTGAGAAGCCTTCGTCTTTTTTGCTTTTGCCTTCGTGGTATCAACCTTCTCTACCGAAACATTTTCAGTATCAGAAGAAATGTCTCCCATATAAGCTTTAGCCTCCTCTAAAGTCTTGAAGCTTTTATACTCTGCCCCCGGAAAACCATGAACGTTATTCTTACATTCTTCCCAACTATTATATATTCCAGAAACGAGTCCTTTTCTGACTGCGTAAAACTTTGAACCGCTCATTTAATCAGTCACCTCATTAGTCATTCTAAACCAGACTAATTATATCATCTAAATCTACTAAAAGCACTCAATATTTTATTATCTGTACTAAACCACCATATTCTGTTATATTATCTAGTGGTCATCTTGAGCAGATGCCCAAGTAATGAAAAAGATATTCCATGAAGGAGATAGTCATGAAGGATTATATAATCAAAGGAATGGCCGCTAATAATGAAATACGATTTGTAGCAGCTTATTCTAGATCAGCTGTTCAGAAAGCTAGAGAAATACATAACACAAGTCCTGTCTGCAGTGCAGCCCTTGGTCGACTCCTTACAGGAGGCGCTCTTATGGGAGCAATGTGCAAGAACGAAGGCGATGTACTTACACTCAAAATAGATGGAGATGGTCCAGCCAAGTCTGTTACAGTTACTGCCGATGCCGCCTCCAACGTAAAAGGACTTATCTACAATAATGCTGTAGATCTTCCCCTTAAATCAAATGGACACTTAGACGTAGGCGGTGCTATAGGTCGCGGCACACTTACTGTTATCAGAGATGAAGGAATAAGCACTCCTTATGTTGGACAGACCGCGCTCGTAAGCGGCGAGATTGGTGAAGACCTTACCTACTACTACGCAGAAAGCGAGCAGATACCTACCTCTGTAGGACTCGGAGTTCTTGTCGATAGAGACCTCAGCATCAAACACGCAGGTGGCTTTATTATTCAGCTACTTCCTTTTGCTTCAGAGGAAACCATCTCTGCTCTCGAAGATAGTCTCGCAAAGGTTGACTCAGTAACTAATTATTTTGAAAAGGGAATGACCGTAGAGGATATGATGAGAAGCATCATTGGAGAAGAGATCTTCGGTCAAGATATAAGTATTGAGGAGACTCGTCCTATGCAGTACCACTGTAACTGCAGTCGTGAGCGAGTTACTAAAGCACTTATCAGCCTGGGACGCAAGGAGCTGAAGTCTATGCTGGACGATGGTGAGCCTGTAAATCTTCACTGTGACTTCTGCAACTCCGATTACGAATTTAGTATCCCGGAATTGCAGACTATATATGATAATATCTAAATACTATTATAACGTAAGGTAAATCTAATGATGCCAGGAGGCTGTAGTCACATTTCTCGGCGCGCTTCCGCTCCGGCCGTGACCTAACGGATACTAAGCTCTCACTTCGCTTTGCTCGTGAATCGCTAAGTACCGAGGTCACTCTAGGGCCGAAAATGTGACTACAGTCTCCTGGCATCTATTAACTTTATTGGTTTTTACTTCTTGCCAAATCTCTATCTCTTTTCGAGAATACGCAGCCGCAATAGTCTTGGCGGTACAGCCCGTATTCGTCGGAAAGTTCTATCGATCTTTTATATCCATTTTTCTTCTTGAAATCACTGAACAGGAAGATTGGTACTTCCACCTTTTCCGCCGAACCTGCGTGTTCAGCGAGCCCTCTATCACGCATTTCCGTTTCGAGCTTCATTCCGATTTCATTCAGCCAGTTGGCGTTTTTGTAGGGGCTGATGGATAGGGTTGTTGAGAAATAATCGAAGTGATTTTCGAGGGCATACTCTGCAGTTCTTCTTAGACGAAGCTCGTAGCAGTCGTAGCATCTCTCGCCACGTTCTGGCAGCATTTCTCTACCCTTAGCCATCTCGTAGAACTTCTCCGGCTCATACTCTCCCTCTACAACCTTTACATACAGAGCAAAGTCAGCTTCTTTAGTAAATCGGTGCAGCTCTTCGAGACGTTTATCGAACTCTTCCCTCTCATCTATGTTGGGATTATAGAAGAATACAGTGATATCAAAGTGACCGCTTAGCACCTCCAAGCAGTGAGAGCTACATGGACAACAGCAGGCCTGAAGTAGAAGCGTTGGTTTTCTTCCCGACGAATCAACCTCTTCTATCTGTTTTTCAAATTCATTATAATAATTCATATTTTCAACCTCATCGTTCCAAAAAGCCATCAAAAAACAGTCCGTATAATGGTATATTTTTACAAAAATGTATAGTTTTAACAGTTGACTTTGTGGAACTTATACAATATACTTAAAGGAGCAACAAAACAGGGTGGAGGAGGTTTTGACATGACTGTAGAACAAGCTATCAAAAAATACAAACTGGAACCTGTAAATGTATATACCGCAAAAGTCAAAGCCAAAGAGCTTAATGTTGAGGAAGTATTATACATGAATGTTCAGAAGAATAAGTATGCTTATATCATTCGTGATGGTGCAAGGGGTACTATGCTATATAAGGATGAGAAAAGTATGTACACCAAGATGTACAAAGGTCTCAAAATGATTCCTCTGGATCCTTGATTTGTAGTTAATATAGTTTATTTAAGCAGGTGCTAAGCACCTGCTTTTTTATTTCTTGTTATTTTATAGTTTGTCTTAAGACTTCTCTCTACCACTCTTACTTACAGTTTATATTCACTTTTAGTTTTAAGCACCTGATTCAGGTGATCTATACATTTTTCATCCAGATCCAGAAGAAACAGTTTCTGGTTGTCTCCTTCACCTGTAAAGATTGCTGCCACATGGTCTCCAGGAGCCTTACCCAGGAACTCTCGAACCTTGTATTTGCCGATACTAATATCATTTGCTACTCTCTCATCATCGGCGCTTGCCATTCTGCTTATGCTATCTGCCTCAATTATTCCAATTGATTTACGGCGTTTCTTTGAGAGAATCTTCGCTATCTCGATATCACCATTTGTGATAATGAATTCATACTCTATATGAAGTCCATCTTTAGTGAAGAATATAAGAGCTATTCCTGCTGCCAGAAGCAGAACTCCAAGTGGTGGGGACAAAACCACCAGCCCAAGGGATGCAACTGTAAGAGCTATCGAAAAAGATAGAGCCAATATGCTTCCCATTCCACATTTTGCATCAATTAGTCTTTCATTATATCTGTCCATCGTTCATACCTACCTCACCAACTATCCCTGTAGTTGCATTTCTATATATGTAATTATCAACCGTTTCCAGAAGTGCTATAGATTGACAAGCTATTCCAAGTCCTTCGCCTGTAAAGCCCAGCCCCTCTTCTGTGGTAGCCTTGATATTTATTCTATCCAGTTCAAGAACCAGAGTATCGGCTATCTTCTGTCTCATTTTTTCAATGAAGCCTGCCATCTTAGGCTTCTGAGCTATTATCGTTGCATCTATATTTCCTATGATATAAGCCTTTTCATCCAGCATCTTCTTAACCTCAGCAAGAAGCATCAGGCTGTCCGCCCCTTCATACTTTGGATCCGTATCCGGAAAATGCTTTCCTATATCTCCCAGAGTTGCCGCTCCCAGAAGGCTATCCATAATAGCGTGGGTGAGGCAATCAGCATCTGAATGTCCCAGTAGCCCCTTCTCATAAGGAATATTTACGCCTCCCAGAATTAGAGGTCGACCCTCAACCAGCTTGTGGACATCATATCCCAATCCTATTCTCATAAATTTCTCCTATTCCTCCCAGACAACGTCAGTTCCGTCGTCCACATATCTTCCATCTATATAAACTCTTATAACATTTATTATATTTGTTATTCCCAGCAGAAGTAGAAGTACTCCGATGACAATAACAACAGCTCCGGCTATATCCAGGGGAATAGCTATTAGCACGATTCCAAGAATAACCGTAATAATATCATTTATTATATACTGCAGGAACTTATCACTTCTGCCCTTTATCATATATGCATCATGAATCCTGAATGCCGCATTTATTAGCACCATTATTCCGATAGCCTTTATTATAAACGATGCTATAAAACCCGGAAATGCTATACATATGATTCCAAATAGAATAATCATTATAGCCAGTGCCAGCGTAAGTGGTGAGTACGCCGCCAGTAGTGTGCATGCCATTATTGCACCTATTATAACAAATACGATTCCTATAACCTTAACCGTGAGATTAATTGCACTTCCCGGGAAGAATATAAAGAATAGGCCTATAATTATCATCACTAGCGGTATCGCGAGCGAGGTGCCATTCTTCTCAAAGAAGCTTTTAATGCTCTTTTTATTCATTTAGTGTTTCTCCTCTAATATCCTCATTATCTCCTGTGCAACTGAGTTTTCCCAACATGGACCAATGACTACATCAGCTGCATCCAGTGCCACCTTTGATGAATTAGCAACCGCATAACCACGACCTGCCACACTAATCATCTCTGCATCATTATCCGCATTTCCAAATGCTGCCACATTCTGAATAGGGAGGTTCAGATAGTCGCACATTCTCCTAAGACCTGCCGCTTTACCGCTATCCTTGTAGGATATCTCAATCAGCTCAGGTATAGACGAAGTAAAGTATATATTTTCTACTTCCTTTTCCAGCCTGTTCATCAGCTCTTCGAAAAGCCTTGTATCAAAAACATTATAATTCATGCAGTCAAGATGACTCTTATTATCTTCTATAAATTCTCTGATATCATCCTCTGGACGCCTTGTTCTTCTAAGATAAGCCTTACGGTGTTCGGATATCTTGTCATTACTTAGAAGTGTATCCAGTAGTCGTCTATCAGAATGTGGTACTCCTTCAGTAAATGCATCCACATAAACAGTATCTAAATAATCATCAGCAATTTTTACTATCTGATCGACTGACTTCTCACTCAACGTCATAGAGTTGATGCATTTTCTATTTACTGTATCAAAAAGGTTGGCACCATTTGAGCAGATAGCATATCTGATCCCCGGAACCTCAAGCAGTTCATCCGGCAGGGAATAAAATGACCTGCCGCTCGCTATTACGGGCTCTATCCCAGCCTCTGCCGCTCTTATAAATGCCTCTCTGGTTTCTGGTGCAAGCTGTCCATTTTCATCCAGTGCAGTATCATCCAGATCAAAGGCCAGCATCTTAATTTCTGTATCTAACATATTATCCTCTCGGTCACATGTCCGTCGCAGGCTCCCATATATTTCCGGAAGAACTCTTCAAGCTCGTCCCTACCTGCCCATTTCTCTTCTCTGAAAGCATTAGCAAGTTCGTCAGCATTTTCTGCAACAGTAGCAGGAAATGTATTTATATCCACATACAACCCTCGTTCTTCACTATACTTACTCAGATCAGGACAAAAAAGCACAAATGGTTTTCTGAATATTGAATAATCAAAAAGAATTGATGAATAATCCGTGATCAGAATATCTGTCTGTGGCAGCAGTCTCTCCGTCGAAATCTTACTGAAGCTTTCATCAAAGTATTCCGGATACTTTGTTCTCATATGTGGATGAGGTCTAATTATAAGGTAATATTCCGGAAACTCCTTTTCAAAGAGTTCCTTAAGTCCTGCATCCAGTCCCGGACATTCAGGATGCGCCGCATTTCCTGAAAAGGTTGGCGCATAGAGGACCACCTTCTTTCCTTCTGCTTCCGGATAAGCCTCTTTAAAAAGTTTCTCACTATCTGCAAGCCATTTCTCATCATACATTAAATCAGTTCTGGCTATACCAATAGGCTTTGTTATTCCCTGCGGAAGTCTCAAAGCCGTCTCCCATACCGGAACACAAACCGGCGCACTAACTGTAACCAGATCATAGTTTGCAGTCACATTCCCCTTATAATATTCCGGGATATCATCCGAAGTATCATAACCCATTTTCTTCATGAGACCACCAGAATGCCACAACTGAACAACCTTAGTCTCACTACGCTTCTTACAGGAGGACACCGGCAGGAAATAGCTGCATATATATACAGTTCCTGCCGAAGCATAGTCCTTCATGAATTTCTTCATATATTTAATTCCGCCAAGTGCCGACATCTTTCCGATATCAGTACAATAGTTCAGCGGCTTCTTTCCTTGACGGAGAAGTGCCTCGTACACCGTCTGCATACTATATGGAATTCCTTCAGAATGCATATCCGCGAAGATTATCTTATTCTTATCCACCTCCGTCTTAGATACAGCCTTCTCATATATTCGAGGCAGATATTTATTCTGTATATACATTTTGAAATATTGTTTTATCCTGAATAAAACACCCATATTCGCACCTTATTCGTGATCAATGACACCCTCTACGGAATCTGTACTGATTCCAATAACACTTGCATTATTTCTCTCTGCTGCTGCATTTGCAGCATTTTGTGCAGCCAGAGCTGCATCCTCTGCTCCCACTCCCTCATCCTCAGGAGTAGTCATTACTGCTTCAGACTCACCAACAGTTCCATTACTTGTTGTCGTTGATAGTCCTCCACTTTCAACAGTTCTTTTAAGCGTTTCAACCTCTTCTGTGAGTTTATCTATAGTAGTCTGCATGGTTGTCTGGGTAGCCTCAAGATCTGAATTCTTGCTATTAACACTATCCAGCTCGAGCTTCAGATTGTCTATCTCGCTATTCTTTGTTGATAGAGTCTGGTTATATGAAGCCTCCAGATCTCTTATTTCTTCCTTATAGCCACTCTTAATTTCAGGCACCACAAGAAAATAGAATACAGCAACTCCGATAAGTATTCCCGCAAGCATATAGATGTTGGAAAAACGCGCAAGGTTCTGTTCCTTGTATCTCTTAAGTCTGAGAATTCTGGTTTTCTCCTGCTCCTTAGGAAATATTTTCTTCGCAGGGCGTTCCTGCTCTATTCCATAGTATTCGTCTGTATCCTGTTCTAACTGTCTTAATTCTTCGTCCAGATCAGCCATATTGCACCTTTCTATTTATCTCTATTTATAATGTCCTTTATTTCACCAACCATGTATAGAGAACCAACAATTACAAGCAGTGTATCCTCAAGCAGGTCTCCCGTTGCAAGCTTCCACGCACTCTCGATACTATGCATTCCAACTATATCGAAATGCTTCTCCGCCGGCATATACTTCTGAAATAGCTTTACCACTTCGCCTGCATCCTGTCTACGAACGCTGTCCAGTTCTCCTACATATACATCTTCAAAATCCAGGTTCTCTGAAAGAACCCTAACTATACTATCATAATCCTTATCGCTTGAAACTGCAAATAGTAAACTGATTTGGTTCCACCTGGGCTCGCCCTTACTATTCTTCGTTACCTCCATAAGATGCTTAACACTTTTTACAAAGGCATTTATAGCATCCTCATTATGGGCACCGTCCATCAGAATATTATCAGCTACAAATTCCATTCTTCCAGCCCACGCGAAGGTATGCATAGCTCTTTCTACAAGCTTTATACTATCAGTATCCTTCGTACTATCGGTATTCTTTGTACCATCTGTATCATCTGCGGCTCCGGATAATCCTAAACTCTTCGCTCCTGTTCTCACAAGTTCAGCTATGAGTGCAGTTTCCGCATTATTCTTCTGATAAAGAGCCGAAAAGTCTGCTATATAGTCTTCGAAACTTTCTATTACTTCTTTACTGTTAGAAGACTTAGCTACGCTTTCTATAGCATCAGGCACTCTAAAGGCCGGACTACCCAGCTCATAGGCTCTTTTCTCTATTACCTTATCCGCTATATCATCACCTGTATTATAAATAACCGGAACACCTGGTTTTATGATACCCGCCTTCTCACCAGCTATAGCCTGGATAGTATCTCCCAGATACATCATATGATCAAGGCCAATAGATGTGATGATACTAAGCTCTGGTAGGATTACATTTGTTGCGTCTAATCTTCCGCCAAGTCCTGTCTCATATATCACATAGTCACATTTCTGCTCCGCAAAATGTACCGCCGCCATAAGAAATAAGAACTCAAAATATGCAGGGTGATATATCTTTTCAGAGCCTTCTACTACAGTTGCAGTTTTAACAACCTCCATTACCTTATCAAAGATATGCACCATATCGGCATCACTGATGTCAGTTCCATTTATAGATATTCTCTCATTAAGTCTTACCAAATGAGGAGATATAAAAAGACCTGTCTTAAACCCACGTTCGCCAAGTATTAGTGACATCATCTTCGCAACAGAACCTTTACCATTAGTTCCCGCTATATGAATAGCCTTAGGACCCTTGTGAGGATTCCCCAGCATCTCCAGCAGTCGCTCGGTATTCTTCAGCTCTGTCTTCGTAGTAAATCTTGGAATACTACTTATATATTCTTCTATCTCGCTATATCTGTCAGTCATCGATTATCAACCTTCTCTGGGTACATATCATGCTCAGATAGTCTCTTCCAAGCCATTTCCTCCCACTTAGTTCCTGGCTTACCATAGTTCGCATAAGGATCTATAGATATTCCTCCTCGTGGAGTAAACTTGCCCCATACCTCGATATATTTGGGATCCATCAGTTTTATCAGATCCTTCATGATTATATTTA
>DFEN01000125.1 GCA_002368685.1 Lachnospiraceae bacterium UBA3801 | reverse complement strand
GAGGATGATCTTAACAGAACTATTCCTGGAATAGAGTCACTCGTAAATGATTCTAGACAGATCATCGAGAGCATCGCTGATGACAAGATGTTCTATGAGATTAAAGCTAATTCTGGTAAGGATTTTGTTACAGGATTTATCAAGCTTGGCGGCTTCTCAGTTGCAGTTGTTGCAAATCAGGAGAAGAGGATGAGCCCAATTGGTATCCGTAAGGCGGCTTCACTTGTAAGCTTTGCTGATGCCTTCAACATCCCTGTACTTTCACTTACTAATGTAAATGGTTTCGTAGGTACACCAGAGGATCAGCTTTATCTATCCAAGGCAGCTGCAAAGCTCGCTGCAGCATTTGCAACAGCCACAGTTCCAAAGGTAAATGTTATAACTGGAGAGGGCTACGGAAGTGGTTATCTGATGATGAACCCCAGATCACTTGGCGCAGATATTGTATTTGCATGGCCAGATGCCAAGGTTGGCGTTATGGATCCTAAGAATGCTGCTGAGATTATATATTCAGAAGATATCGCTGGTAGTGAGGATAAGACAGCTGCGATCAAGGATGCAGAGAAGAAGATAACAGAGGCTCAGTCAAATGCTGCATCTGTTGCAAGACGTGGTTATGTAGATGACATTATTGAACCAGATGCAACAAGAAAGAGACTTATTGCTGCGTTTGATATGCTTGCTACTAAGAGTGAGGATAGACCATATAAGAAGCATTTGGCATTTTAAGGAGGACGTTTTTCAATGAATAAGAAAATCAAAAAAATGCTCTTGCTTGTTCTTGCGCTTACATTCTCGCTTTCCCTTACAGGCTGTGGTGAAGAGGAGTTAAACTTCCAGGTCAATGAAAGAGTCATGCAGCAGTATACTAAGGAAATAATTGATAAGTATAAGAGTCCTGCTGATTATGAGGAAGATTACTACCTTAATGAGGGTACAGAGCTTGAGAAGTCTGCAGTTGCTGGATTTAAAGCCGCTCAGACTACTGATCATGTAGGTGCTTACTTAGATAGTAATGGTGCTATGAAGATTTCAAATGGTGTTGATGGTAAGATTAATTTTTCCCAGATATGCCACTATGAAAATAGAGATGTAAAGGTAACTGTTTCATACAAAGAGAATAAAGCCTTTGAGATGGATAAAGCTAAGGTTTATTATAATCTGTCTGAAGCTGCTGCTCAGTATGGAATGGATGCTGCATCATATGCTTCACAGATGTTTGGTCAGTCAGAAGAATTTGATATGAGCTCAATGGATTCATTCCTTGAGAGTTATCTGATTAATAATGGCGAATATCCATACATTGCTGAAGAGTGTGAAGTAAGTGCTGTTTATAGCAAGAAAGAGCTTGTGACAATGGCGGGAAAGAATACAGCTATCGGTATGGGCGTTGTATTCTGTGTTCTGATATTTATTTCATTTATCATTAGCCTGCTTAAGTATCTTCCATTGATATTTGATGCAGATATTCGTAAGGCTAGAGCTGAGAAGAAGGCTGCTCACGAGAAGGCTAAGAAGAATACTGAAGAAATGATTATCGGAAAATCATCTGAGGCTACAAAGAGTGATAAAACTGAGGTTGCTCAGGTAAAGACTTCAGATGATAATCTGATGAATGATGCTGAACTTGTAGCAGTTATTACTGCAGCTATAAATGCAGCCAATGAGTTCTCTGGTGTTAGAGCTCCTGCATATACTGCAAGTAATGATAAACTGGTAGTTCGTTCAATAAGAAGAGCAAAGAGATAACTTAGGAGGAATATAGATAATGAAAAATTATAAGATAACAGTTAATGGAACAACATATGATGTAGCTGTTGAGGAAGTTGGCGGTGCATCAGCACCAGCAGCAGCTCCAGCAGCCGTAGCAGCACCTGCTCCTGCAGCACCAGCAGCAGCTCCTGCTCCAGCAGCTTCTGGATCACAGGGTAGCGTAGTTGTATCTGCACCTATGCCAGGTAAGATACTTGCAGTTAAGACAGAAGTTGGCAAGGCAGTAAAGAAGGGTGATGTGCTTCTCGTTCTTGAAGCTATGAAGATGGAGAATGAAATAGTTGCTCCTGAGGATGGAACAGTTGCATCTGTTAATGCAACAGTTGGAGCTCAGGTTGAATCTGGAGATACACTTGCAACACTTAACTAGTCGTGTATCTTAATTAACCTGAGGAGGAATGAAATGAAAGAGATAATTATAAATCTTGCCAGTCAGACAGGATTTGCTACTCTTGATTACAAGAATTACATAATGATAGTTGTTGCATTTCTATTTATGTATCTTGCAATCGCTAAGGGATTTGAGCCACTCCTGTTAGTACCAATTTCATTTGGTATGTTTCTGGTAAATATGTTTCCTAGTATTATTCAGGAAGGAGGTCTCCTACATTACTTCTACAAGTTGGATGAATGGAGTATCCTACCTTCACTTATATTCATGGGTGTAGGTGCCATGACGGACTTCGGACCGTTAATTGCCTACCCGCCAAGCTTTATTCTAGGTGCGGCGGCTCAGTTTGGTATATATGGTGCTTATTTCCTTGCTATAGCATTTGGCTTTACAGGAAAGGAAGCAGCTGCCATTTCAATCATCGGTGGAGCTGATGGTCCTACATCTATCTTCCTTGCTGGTAAGCTTGGAATGGGTGATACACTTCTTGGACCTATAGCAGTTGCCGCATATTCTTATATGTCACTGGTTCCTGTTATTCAGCCGCCATTTATGAAGCTTTTCACTACTAAGAAGGAGAGGCTTGTACGTATGCCTCAGCTTCGCAAGGTAACTAAGCTTGAGAAGATTATCTTCCCTATAGTTGTTACACTTGTAGTAGTTATGATTCTTCCTACAACAGCACCACTTGTTGGTATGCTTATGTTAGGAAATCTCTTCAGAGAGTCAGGAGTTGTTAAACAGCTTACAGAGACAGCATCTAATGCAATGATGTATATCGTAGTTATTCTTCTTGGTACATCTGTAGGTGCTACAACAAGTGCAGAAGCATTCCTTCAGGTATCTACACTTAAGATAGTTCTTCTTGGACTTGTTGCATTCTCACTTGGTACGACTGCGGGAGTCCTATTCGGTAAACTTATGTGTTGGGTAACTAAGGGTAAGGTTAATCCTCTGATTGGTTCAGCTGGTGTATCTGCTGTACCTATGGCTGCCAGAGTTTCTCAGAAGGTTGCTGCAGAGTATGATCCTACAAACTTCCTGCTCATGAATGCCATGGGACCTAATGTTGCCGGAGTTATCGGTACAGCGGTTGCCGCCGGTACATTTATGGCGATATTCAATGTTCATTAAATGAATATTTAAATCAGATTTTTATATGTATGCTCTTTTATAGAAGGTAGCACAATTTTCGTTATAATCGAACAGTATGATTCATAAGCTGTACTGCGAGCGATGTTGTTCGAAGTTTGCGTGCCTGCCTTTATTCTAATAAAAGGCACGCAAACGAGTTAAAGCGAGCAGTATTCAGCTTATAGAAGAATACTGGAAGATTATAGAAAATTGATTGCGTTTCTATAAAGAGCGTACTAATAAAAATCTGTATTCTAATAAACGTAAATACATAGAAAGGAAATAAAATAATGGCAGAAACAAAGAAGCTTGGCATAACTGAGACTGTGCTCCGTGACGCTCATCAGTCACTGATTGCAACTCGTATGCCAACAGAAGAAATGCTTCCAATCATAGATAAGATGGATCAGGTTGGCTATCATTCAGTAGAGTGCTGGGGTGGTGCAACATTTGATGCATGTCTCAGATTCCTCAAGGAGGACCCATGGGACAGACTTCGTAAGCTGAAGGATGGTTTCAAGAATACAAAGCTCCAGATGCTCTTCAGAGGTCAGAATATTCTTGGATATAGACCATATGCAGATGACGTTGTTGAGTATTTTGTACAGAAGTCTATCGCAAATGGTATCGATATCATTCGTATATTTGACTGTCTTAATGATCTTCGTAATCTTGAGACAGCTGTAAAGGCTACAAACAAAGAGGGTGGACATGCTCAGATAGCACTTTCATATACTCTTGGTGATGCTTATACACTTGATTATTGGAAAGAGACAGCTCGTAAGATTGAGGAGATGGGTGCTGATTCTATCTGTATTAAGGATATGTCAGGTCTGCTCGTTCCTTATGAGGCTGAGAAACTTGTTAAGGCTCTCAAGGAAGGTTCAAAGCTTCCTATTCAGCTTCATACACATTACACATCTGGTGTTGCTTCAATGACATACATGAAGGCAGCAGAGGCTGGAGTTGATGTAATCGATACAGCTATTTCTCCATTTGCTCTTGGTACTTCACAGCCGGCAACAGAAGTTATGGTTGAGACATTCAAGGGTACAGACAGAGATACAGGTCTTGATCAGAAGCTTCTTGCTGAGATCGCTGAATACTTCAGACCATACAGAGAAGAGTGTCTCGATAATGGTCTTATGAGCACAAAGATTCTTGGTGTTAATATCAAGACTCTTCTGTACCAGGTACCTGGTGGTATGCTTTCAAACCTTGTATCACAGCTTAAGGAAGCTAAGCAGGATGATAAGCTTCAGGAGGTTCTTGAGGAAGTTCCACGTGTACGTAAGGACTTCGGTGAGCCACCTCTCGTTACACCTTCATCACAGATCGTTGGTACTCAGGCAGTTCTTAATGTTCTTATGGGTGAGAGATACAAGATGGTTACTAAGGAATCAAAGGATCTTCTTTCTGGTAAGTATGGTCAGACAATTAAGCCATTCAACCCAGAGGTTCAGAAGAAGGCTATTGGTGATACAGTGCCTATTACACATAGACCTGCTGATGATATCGAGCCTGAGCTTGATAAGCTTAGAAAAGAGATTGAGCAGTACAGCCAGCAGGATGAGGATGTGCTTTCATATGCATTATTCCCACAGGTTGCTACAGAGTTCTTCAAGTATAGAGAGGCTCAGCAGACTGGTGTAGATATGTCTAAGGCTGATACAACCAATAAAACATATCCTGCCTAAGGATTATAAAGGCTCGATTCCATAGGGATCGAGCCTTATATTTAAGTTTAACGAGGACAGATAATGAAATCAATGATTGTGATCGGTGCCGGTGCAGCGGGTATGATGACAGCTATTAAGGCATCTCAAAACTACAAGGTTACGATAATTGAAAAGAATGATAAGCCTGGTAAGAAGCTATATATAACTGGTAAAGGTAGATGTAATCTTACTAATAATTCAGATGAAGAGACATTTTTGAAGAATGTAGTTACAAATCCTAAGTTTATGTATAGCGCTATTTATAGTTATAATCAGGCGGCTGTTATTAGTGATTTTATTAACTGGGGAGTGAGTCTTAAGTCCGAAAGGGGAAATAGAGTTTTCCCAAGTAGTGATAAGTCGTCGGATATTATAAGGACTCTTACAAATCAGTTAAAAAAGAGAAAAGTTGATATTAGGTATAATACTAAAGTTACTAACATTGTATATAAGAAGTATAGAGCTGATATTTTAGATAAGAATGATAAATATGAATATATAGCGACAGGCGTTGAGATAAAAAATGGTTCTAAGAAGGAAGTGCTAGAAGCAGATGTGATAGTTCTTGCTAGTGGCGGTTCTTCGTATCCACAGACGGGTTCTTCTGGGGATGGTTATAACTTCCTTCGTGAAATGGGAGTTGAGATTACTCCGGTTAGACCGGCGCTTGTTCCTTTAGAAATAAAAGAGAGTTATCCTGAAAAAATGATGGGGCTCGCCCTTAAAAATGTCAAAATAAGGGTTATAGCAGATAAGAAGGATTATCCTTCTCTAAAGAAGACGAAGGTTTTATATGAAGATTTTGGTGAAATGCTCTTTACACATTTCGGTGTAAGCGGGCCTCTATGTTTATCTGCTTCTTCATATATAAGTTCGTTTTTATATAATAAGAGTAATCTCCTTTGTGATACAAAGCTGCATCTCTACATTGATCTTAAACCTGCACTTACAGAAGAGGAGCTGGATAAGAGAATACTTAGAGATTGGGAAGAATATCATAATAGAGATTTCCAGAATTCGCTCGGCAAGCTTCTGCCTAGACTGATGATTCCAGTGATCATTAAGCTTAGCGGTATAAGTCCTGATAAGAAGGTTAATTCTATAACGGCTTTAGAGAGAGCAACTCTCGTGAAGCTGCTCAAAGAATTTCATCTGACTATAAATGGTCTTAGGGATTTCAATGAGGCTATCATTACAGGTGGTGGTGTAGCAGTTAAAGAGATTAATCCTCAGAATATGGAGCTAAAGAAAGTTAAGAATCTTAGAGTTTCTGGAGAGGTGATTGATGTTGATGCCCTTACAGGAGGCTTCAATCTTCAGATAGCATGGTCAACTGCGAATCTTGCAGCTGAATAAAAAACTATCGTTTTTGGTTATCTTATGTTAGAATATACAAGTTACAAATTATCTTTATGGGGGTATTTTTATGAATATTGCAGTTGATGGACCTGCAGGGGCAGGAAAGAGTACTATTGCGAGACTAGCTGCTAAAGAGCTTGGTTTTATATATGTTGATACAGGTGCTATGTATAGAGCTATAGCATTATATCTGTTAGATAATAAGACCGATATTTATGATGAAGTAGCACTTAAAAATGCATTAGATAATATACATATAAATATCGTATATGAAGCTGGAGTGCAGCATGTATTCCTTGATCTTCAAGATGTTTCTACTGAGATCAGAAGTGAAAAGGTTGGAAATATGGCTTCCACTTCTTCAGCGCTTCCGCCAGTTAGAGAGAAGCTGCTCGATCTTCAGAGAGATATTGCAGCTAAGAATGATGTTATTATGGACGGAAGAGATATTGGTACAAATATTCTTCCAAATGCTGAACTTAAGATATATCTTACGGCTTCTGTTGATGTAAGAGCTAAGAGAAGATATGATGAGCTGAAGCTTAAGGGTGAAAATCCTGATCTTGAGGAAATCAAGAAGGGTATAGAAACTCGTGATTACCAGGATATGAATCGTGATATAGCTCCACTCAAGCAGGCAGAAGATGCTGTTCTTATCGACAGTTCCGATATGACTATAGCTGATGTAGTGGATAAAATAGTTTCACTTGCTAATGAAAGAAAATAGTGGTCACAGCTTATTAAAGAGGGAGTATTACGCATGGAAGTGATTCTAGCCCAGAAAGCCGGATTCTGTTTTGGTGTAAAAAGGGCAGTAGATCAGGCTTTTGGTGAAGCTGAGAATAAAACCGGTGATGCTGGAAAGGCTTATACATTCGGACCTATAATTCATAATGAAGAAGTTACAGGCAGCCTGAAGAAAGCCGGTATAGATATGATTAATTCTTTGGAAGAGCTTTCTGATCTGGAAGAAAACTCCAGGATAATAATCAGATCTCATGGAGTTGGAAAAGAAGTTTACAGTGCCATAGAAAGAGCAGGTCATAAAGTAGTGGATGCAACCTGTCCTTTTGTATCTAATATTCATAAAATAGTGAGTGACAGATCTAAGGAAGGTGACGAAATTCTTATTATAGGTAATCCTGGACATGCTGAAGTGGAAGGCACGATAGGATGGTCTGAGAAGAAACCATATGTAATTAATTCAGTAGAAGATATCGATGCTTTACCTGATTTAAAAGATAAAAAAATAACAGTAGTATCTCAGACGACATATAGTTTAAAAAAATTTCAAGAACTTGTTGCAGAATTGCAAGATAGATATTATAATGTTAATGTTTGCAAAACTATATGTAATGCTACGGAGGAACGGCAGAAGGAAGCCCAGAGGCTTGCATCAAGCGTAGACAGCATGATTGTAATCGGTGGGAAAACGAGTTCCAATACGCAGAAATTATATGAGATTAGCAAACAGCAATGTAACAATACTTACTATATACAGACACTCGTTGATTTGGATTTAACTGTTTTTGAATCCGCAAGTAGGGTAGGTATTACGGCAGGGGCATCTACCCCGAATTACATAATTAAGGAGGTTCAAGACAGTATGTCAGAGAAGAGTTTTGAAGAACTGTTAAACGATGAAGAAACAGTATCTATCAAGAAGGGAAAGATTATTGATGGAAAGGTAATATCAGTTAAACCAGATGAGATGGTTGTTGATATTCACTACAAATCTGATGGAATTCTTACAGCAGCGGAGTATTCAAATTCTCCTGTAGATCTTACAACTGTTGTTAAGGAAGGCGATCCAATCACAGTAGAGGTTATTAAGCCAAATGATGGCGAGGGTAGTGTTCTTCTTTCATATAAGAGCATTCTTGCCAATGAAGCATATAAGGAGCTTGAGGAGGCATTTGAGAATGGTACAGTTCTCACTGGTAAGGTTGATAAAGTTCTCAAGGGTGGACTTAGCGTAATAGTTAAGGAATGTAGAGTATTCGTTCCAGCTAGCCTTGTATCAGATACATTTGAGAGAGATCTTAGCAAGTATGAAGGTCAGGAAATTGAATTTGTACTTACAGAGTTTGATCTTCACAGAAAGAGAGTTATCGGTGATAGAAAGCAGCTTATCATCAAGAATAAGGAAGCTGCTGCTAGCGAGCTTTTCTCAAAGATCAAGGTTGGTGATGTTGTAGAGGGTACTATCAAGAACATCACAGAGTTTGGTGCTTTCGTTGATCTTGGCGGAGCTGACGGACTTCTTCATATATCAGAGATGTCATGGGGAAGAGTTGAGAAGCCTAAGAAGATATTTACTGTTGGTCAGCCTGTTAAGTGCTTTATCAAGGAAATCA
>DFEN01000109.1 GCA_002368685.1 Lachnospiraceae bacterium UBA3801 | reverse complement strand
GATACACCGGGACATGAGGCATTTACAGCAATGAGGCTTCGTGGAGCTATGGCTACAGATATAGCTATCCTTGTAGTTGCTGCTGATGACGGTGTTATGCCACAGACAGTAGAAGCTATTAACCATGCTAAGGCAGCAGGTGTTGAAATAATCGTTGCGGTTAACAAGATAGATAAGCCAAGCGCAAATATTGAGAGAGTTAAGCAGGAGCTTGTAGAGTACGGCCTTATAGCTGAGGACTGGGGCGGAAGCACAGTCTTTGCACCTGTTTCAGCAAAGAGCCACGAAGGTATCGACAACCTTCTGGAAATGATCCTTCTTACAAGTGATATCCTTGAGCTTAAGGCTAATCCAAAGCGTAAGGCTCGTGGTATAGTAATTGAGGCTAAGCTGGATAAGGGACGTGGTGCTGTTGCAACACTTCTGGTTCAGAAGGGTACTCTTAAGGTAGGAGACTTTATCGCAATCGGTGAGTCTCACGGACGTGTAAGAGCTATGACAGATGATAAGCAGAGAAGTCTGAAGGAAGCTACTCCTTCTATGCCGGTTGAGGTTATTGGTCTTTCAACCGTACCTAACACTGGTGAGATATTCATTGCTACAGACACTGAGAAGGAAGCAAGAAATATCAGTGATGCATTTATCACAAGAGGTAAGGAGAACCTTATCGCAGAGACTAAGGCTAAGATGTCACTGGATGATATCTTCAGTCAGATGCAGGAAGGAACTCTTAAGGAGCTTAACATCATCATCAAGGCTGATGTACAGGGTTCTGTAGAGGCTCTAAAACAGAGTCTTCTCAAGCTTTCAAATGATGAGATCGTTATTAAATGTATCCATTCCGGAGTTGGTGCAATCAATGAGTCTGACGTTACACTTGCAGGTGCATCAGATGCCATTATCATTGGATTTAATGTTCGTCCAGAGCCAATGGCAAAGCAGCTGGCTGACTCAGAAAAGGTTGACATAAGACTTTATAAGGTTATTTACAATGCTATCGATGATATCGAATCAGCAATGAAGGGAATGCTTGATCCTATCTATGAAGAGAAGATTATCGGACACGCTGTAATCCGTCAGACCTTCAAGGCTTCAGGAGTTGGTACTATCGCAGGTACATTTGTTGAGGATGGAGCAGTAGAGAGAAATGCATCCGCAAGAATTACTAGAGATGGTGAGCAGATCTGGGATGGTAAGATCGCTTCTCTTAAGAGATTCAATGATGATGCTAAGGAAGTTAAGGCTGGCTTCGAATGTGGTATCGTTTTCGAAGACTTTAACGATGTTAGAGAAAATGATACAATAGAAGTCTACAAAATGGTTGAGGTGCCTAGAGACTAATATGAGAGGTAATAAATCAAGAGGCGCACGCGTTAATAGCGATGTGCAAAGAGTTATAAGTCATATAATAGAATTTGAGCTTAAGGATCCAAGAGTAAGCTCTCTTGTATCAGTGGTCAAGTGTGACGTCACCAATGACTTAAAGGAGTGCAAATGCTATATATCTGTACTTGGTTCAGAGGAGGATGGTGAGAATACCCTGAAGGGTCTTGTCAGTGCCAGTGGATTTATCCGCAAGCGTCTGGCAGAGTCACTTAATCTGAGATATACTCCTGTGATTGAATTTAAGCTTGATAAATCTATAGAATATGGCGTAATGATGTCTAAGAAGATAGATGACATTATATCTGGAGACTAGTGATTCAGAAAGGATTTTTAAATGGCGGGAGACATTATTAAGAAGTCAAAAAAGTTACATCAAATGATTTCTTCAGCTAATTCAATAGCCATTATAGGTCATAAGCATCCTGACGGGGATTGCATAGGATCTAATCTGGCTATGTACAATTATATAATTGATAATTATAAGGATAAGAAGGTTCAGGTATATGACGAGAGCTTTTCAGCAAGCTTCAAATTCCTTAATGGTTCACGCAAGATAAAGCATGAGCCAAATGATGAGAGATATGATTTGGCTATATCCATAGATGTTTCAGATATGGATAGACTTGGAAAGTTCCTGGATATCTATAAAGATGCGATTTCCACCGTCTGTATAGATCACCATGTCAGCAATCCAGGCTTTGGCGATCTCTGCTACATTGATGGAGATGCGTCCAGTGCCTGCGAAGCTATGTGTGACCTGATCGATATGGATAAGGTTAGCGAGAAGACTGCTAATTGTCTGTATCTTGGAATGATACATGATACAGGTGTATTCAAGTATTCCAGCACTACCAGAAAAACTATGGAGCTCGCCGGACTTCTTCTCGAAAAGGGTGTTAAGGCGGATGTAATAATCGATGACACATTTTATAAGAAGTCTTATAAGCAGAATATGCTTATGGCTAGAGTTATTCTTGAGTCAAGACTTCACAGCGAAGGTAAGATTATCTCTGGACTCATTACTAAGAGTATGTTTAAAGAGTTCAAATGTACCACCATGGATACAGATGGAATAGTTGAGCAGCTAAGACTTACAGACGGAGTTGAGGTGGCTATATTCTCATATCAGCTTACTAAGAAGTCTTATAAGTTCAGTCTTCGTTCTAAGTCTTTAGTGGATGTGAGCGAGATTGCTTGCTCCTTTGGTGGTGGCGGTCATATAAGAGCTGCAGGATTTGAGACTGAGGAAGATTATGAGGAAACACTTAAAAAGGTTATCGAAATGGTGGAAACTCAGTTGACTAAATAAAGGTTTGTCTAATGTTTAATGGAATAGTAAATGTATATAAAGAGCAGGGCTATACTTCGCATGATGTCGTAGCTAAGCTTCGTGGTATATATGGTCAGAAGAAGGTGGGTCATACTGGTACACTTGATCCTATGGCTGAAGGTGTTCTGATAGTTGTTCTTGGACAGGCTACCAAGCTCAGTGACATTATAGTTTCTGGTACTAAAAGGTATATAGCTACCATGAGACTTGGTCTCATAACTGAAACAGATGACATTACTGGTGAGATAAAAAAGTCTTATTCAAGAGACGAACTGATGAATAAATTTTCATTCTTATCTGATGAAATCAGTATCAGAAATGAGATACACGACGTAATGATGAAATATTTAGGGAAATCTATGCAGGTTCCCCCTATGTATTCTGCTATCAAGGTAAATGGTAAGAAGCTATATGAATATGCCAGAGAAGGCAAGACTATAGAGCTACTTCCTAGACCAATTGAGATATATAGTTTAGATGTTCTGAGCGTTGATATGGACACACTGGATGTAAGATTCGGCGTTGTTTGCTCAAAGGGAACATATATAAGAAGTCTTATACGTGATATCGGAAATGATCTCGGTACTGGCGCCACAATGTCTGCGCTCCTAAGAGACGAGGTAAATGGTATTCGTTACGAAGATGGTTATAAGATAAGCGATCTTCAAAAGTTAAAGGAGATAGATAGACTTGCTACTTCAGTACTTCCAATGGATGAGATACTTAAAGATACTCCAGCGGTAAATATTAAACCTTCTGGTGAAAAGTATCTAGATAATGGAAACAGACTGAGGCAGGATGATTTCGATATTCAGGGAGAAGCAAGTATTTATACATTAAATGCTTCTCAATTCTTCAGAGTATATTCAGAGGGTAAATTAAGAGCTCTCTATGTATACGATAATGTAAAAAATGATTATAAGGTATATAAGATGCTATGAATGGAGCAGCAGTAACAATAGGTAAGTTCAACGGATTTCATCTTGGGCATCAGATTCTGCTAGATAGTGTAGTGGATGAAGCTCTAGAAAAAGGATACGACGCCTATTGTATAAAGCTTGTTTTCTCAAATGAAAGGATATTTACTTCCGAAGAGGAACAGGAGATATTAAACGAGAAATATAATAAAATGTCGCTCGAATGTATATCCTTTACACCAGAATTTGCAAGTCAAAGTCCAGAAGATTTTGTAAGGACTATTCTATTAGATAAATATAATGTTAAATATATATCTGTTGGTAAGGATTTCAGATTCGGAAAGGATAGAACTGGAAATACAGAGCTTCTGACGGAACTAGGTAATCGCTATGGTTTTGAAGTTAAGGTTTTTGATAAGCTTAGCATTGATGGCGAAATAGTTAGCTCTACTAGAATTAAAGAGAAAATGGCTGAAGGCAATATGCAGGAAGCCAGCCGTTTACTGGGAAGACCATATAGTATATCTGGAATAGTAGAGGGCGGAAAAAAGCTAGGAAGAAGTCTTGGCTATCCAACAATTAATCAAAAATTAGCTTCAGATAAAATATTACCTTTATTTGGAGTTTATTCCAGCGACGTTTTGGTATATAATAGTACAGGTGATTTTTCGAAATACAAGGGAATTACCAATATTGGTATCAGACCATCCGTGGATGATGGCGATATACCAACCGTAGAAACCTTTATATATAATTTCAGTGATGATATATATGGATACAAGGTTAAAATTATTCCTAAAGTATATATTAGACCAGAGAAGCACTTTAATTCGCTAGAGGAATTAACCGAACAAATATCCCGGGATACGAAGTACGCAGATAGCTTATAAATATCATGCACCAGTAGCTCAGTGGATAGAGCAATGGCCTCCGGAGCCATGTGCGTGGGTTCGATTCCCGTCTGGTGCATTAAAGTAAATCAATACCAATAAACAGGGAATCGAACAGCGAGGCCGAGTCGCATTAGCGACGAGAGAACGATCCGGTGGATCGTTCGAGCCGAAGCCGGCCTGATAGGCGACGAAGTCGCCGGAGGGATTCCCGTCTGGTGCAATTTAGGTATCGATTTGCGGAGCAAATCGATGCTCCGAACGAAGGTGAGGACACACTGTGCGGAGCACAGTAATTCTGCGAAGCAGAATCAGGGTTTGCGAAGCAAAGCCTGGTGCAAATAGGTATCGATTTGCGAAGCAAATCGATGCTCCGAACGAAGGTGAGGACACACTGTGCGGAGCACAGTAATTCTGCGAAGCAGAATCAGGGTTTGCGAAGCAAAGCCTGGTGCAAATAGGTATCGATTTGCGGAGCAAATCGATGCGCAATAGGAAATATAAAAGGGGCATATTATGGCACGTAATAGAAAAAAAGAAGTAAAACTCAAGAAAATGCTATTAGTTATATGGTTTGTATTTATCATATCCCTTACAGCATTTGGATTCATTCTCTACAAGAAGAGAGATACAGTAAAGGACGATCTGAAGATCACAACCAGATTCTCCTATCAGACAAATGCTAATCAGGATATCAATGCTTTGATAATTACTTATCTAAATGCTATGGCTTCCTGTGATCAGGATACACTCAAGGCTTGTGTTACAACACCTGACAAGTTTAACGATATGGCTACTATTCAGAGTCAGTCTAAGATCATTACTGCTTATAGTAATATTAACTGCTATACAGTAAGAGGAAATGATGATGATTCTACTATAGTTTATGCAGTATCAAATATATCTATTGTAAATATTGAGTCTACACCACTGGATATACTTGGACCTTATTACGTAGTAAAGCAGGATGGTAAATATCTTATTGATAACTCTGATCTAAGTGAAGATGTTCAGAAATATATGAAGAAGGTTAATAGAACCACAGATATTCAGGAACTTTATCAGACAGTTAAAGCGGATGAAGATAAATGTGCTGAGCAGGATCCTGCCTTTAAGGAATTCCTTGATAGACTTAATAATTAAGGCTGAATAAATAGACCATAAAAAAAGCTCTCATTAATTTGAGAGCTTTTCTTCATTTTCAGAATTATTATCATTTAACATTGATATGTCTATTCCTCTAGGCTGAACAGGAGTGGAGAAAACTATTTGAGTTTCTGTTTTTCCGTAGGTCTGTAGCTGACCTATGAAATGGTCCAGCTCTTGAGTGCTAGGAAAACAAACCTTTATAAGCATTGAATAATTTCCTGTTACACAATTGCATTCGAGTACATTTGGACAAGCCTCTATGAAAGGATAGAAGTCTGCTTTCTGATGTGGCTCCAGTGTCAGGTTAATAAATGCTGTTATGTGATAGCCCAGAGTTAGGGGATTAAGGGATGCATGATATCCAGTTATTATTCCCTTTTTCTCGAGTCTTTCTATTCTAGATGAAACAGCAGGAGAGGATAGGAAAACCTTTTCTGCCAGAAACTTAAGTGGGTATCTGGCATTCTCCTGTAATAATGATAGTATTTTAATATCAATCTTATCCATGACATTCTCCAAAACTTAATATTATTATGTGAAATGCTATAAATCTTTGTTATTATAAACCTATTCCACATATTTTGCCACATGTTTTTTAATAATATTAAGTTTTTTATTATTTTTGTTAAGACGACGGCTTCCTTGAATTATAAACTGAAAAATGGTATATTTTTAACATGTTTGTTTTGATCAGAGGGTACTATGGAAGAGGATAAAATTCGTATAAATAAATACCTTAGCCAGGCCGGAGTTTTATCTCGTAGAAAGGCTGACGAAGCTATCGAGAGAGGCGAGGTTGAGATAAATGGCGTCATGGCAACTAGTGGAGCCAAGGTGTCGTCTGGAGATACAGTTACCTATAAAGGAGAAGTAGTTTCTACTGACAATATTGAAAAGGTTATCCTCGCTTATAATAAGCCTCTTGGACTAGTATGTACTTCGAAGGATGCGGATAAAGATAGCATTTTCAGAAAAATTGATTATCCTGATATGCTTTATTATGTTGGAAGACTTGATAAGAATTCTCAGGGGCTTGTACTTCTCACAAATGATGGCGAGCTCGCAAATCAAATTCAGAAGGCACGTAATAATCATGAGAAGGAATATATTGTTCGTGTTGATAAAAGGCTTACAGCAGATTTTGTGAATGGAATGAAAGCTGGCGTTCCACTTGATGTAAGTGACGACTGGAAGGAACACGAGGGAGAGGATTCTCAGAAGAAGATCAGAGTTACCAAGAAATGTGAGATAGAACAGATCAGCAGTAATACATTTCGCATCATTCTGACAGAAGGTATTAATAGACAGATTAGAAGAATGTGTGAATACTTTGGCTATAGGGTTGTATTTCTGAAGAGAGTCAGAGTTATGAATATTGGACTGGGTAATCTACCTATGGGGAAATATAGAAAGCTTTCGAAGAATGAAGAAGCTACACTTAGAAAGCTTTGCAAGGGGAATAAATGAGTAAGATTGACAGAATAAAAGAATTAGTTGGTATACTGAACAAAGCATCTAAGGCTTACTATGCTGAGGATGTCGAAATAATGAGTAACTTCGAATATGATAAGCTCTATGATGAGCT
>DFEN01000076.1 GCA_002368685.1 Lachnospiraceae bacterium UBA3801 | reverse complement strand
ATGTATATGGATATGTATTTACATATCAATCGGGATTTGAGGGAGCTTCCCATAGTAGCGAGATTCCATACATTTTCAGGAATGCATCTGATAATGATAAACTTACTAATATAATGAGTGGCCTGTGGACCAGTTTCGCAAGAAATGGGGTTCCGTCATATAAAGGTGTTGAAAAATGGGAACCTTATACTGCTAAGACAGGTGCAACTATGATACTTGATGAGAAGCCATATCTTACATATAAGCATGATGAGAAGCTGCTTGATCTAATCAATCCAGGATATAAATACTAGATTGAAAAATAATTGACAAATAAGAGATGATTATGGCATATTTTATGTAGCAAAAAGAAAGGAAAGAGGTAATAATGGATAAGAAAGCGTTATTTTTGGAAGTTAATCCCGTATTCGCAACTGCAAAGGGATGTCTGGGATTACTGATGAATACGGGAGTTAAAGGAGCCAAGGAGCTAGGAAGTAAGATTGATATGGGTGTTCCTCGTGCAACGGATACTCCACCAGAAATCATAAGAGCATATATGGTATCTAATGAGGCGCGATATGCTATAGGTAATATTATGGCGGAAGAATCTGGCTGCGATACAATAGTTGACCTTCCATGTGGATATGTTCCAAGAGGACTAGCACTTACTGAATCGGGAAAGGAGTTCTACGGACTTGATTTGCCTGCTGTAATAGAAGAGCTAGAGCCAGCTATTCGCGAGATTGCAACAAGTGATCAGAATGACAAGATGCATTTTGAGGCAGTTGATGCTACTAATCTTGATTCTCTAAGAAATGCGCTTAAGGACGCAAAGGGTAAGCTTTGTATCCTGACAGATGGACTCCTTGGTTATTTTAATGACCCAGAGCTTGATTCTGTATTGAATAATATAAGAGAAATTCTCAAAGAGCATGGAGGAATGTGGGTTACTGCAGATAAGTATGCCAGAGAGCTTGGTGCTGAGACATTTTCAGTTCTTACAGATTCAGATGGTGAGCTTATCAAAGAAATGATGCAAAAGGGTGGAGCCAAGGTTGCTAATATTCCAGTTAATCATACAGTAATTCAAGGAGAAGTGTCTGAAGCAAAGAAGTATTTCAAGGAGCATGGATTCGAGATAGAAGAGGTTACTTATGCCAAGAAGCTACCACAGCTTACAAGCCTGAATGATAATTCCGATGATTTAGAAAAACTACGTAAGGCGTATGAGAGTATTATCATGTGGGTGATGACTGTAAAGGATGGCGAAGTAAAAAATACTGATGAAGGAAAAGAGTTCGATGTCCAATGGGAGAGAGATGGAAGTACTCTTGTGTGTAGAATATCGGGTAGATTAGATACCATTACGGGACCTGAGCTTTTGTCTGAGTACCGCGCTCAGAATACAGATGGAATTCAAGAGATTATTATGGATTTGGCGGATACAGAGTATATTTCGTCAGCTGGACTTCGTGTTATTAATATAATGTCTGAATCACTTCCTGACCCTGATGAATTCCGCTTTAAGAATGTGACTGAGGATGTGATGGACATATTAGAGGTTACAGGCTTTGCCGATGTATATGAGATAATATAACGTAGAGTTTCGACGCAGATTATATTTTAAAGAAAGACATTTAAGACATTTACAAGAAAAACCTTGACATGGTTACACATTTCCTATAATATAGACAAGGTACGTTCTGTGGACTGTCCGTGTCCGGCTTCGCAGAACCTTGAGAGATTACAATAGGAGGTGTATAGATTGGCTAACATTAAATCTGCTAAGAAGAGAGTATTAGTATCACAGACTAAGGCTGAGAGAAATAAAGCAATTAGATCTAAGGTTAAGACTTGTATTAAGAGAGTCGAGACAGCTGTAGCAAGTGGCGATAAGAAAGCTGCTAGCGAAGCATTAACAGTTGCTATCTCTGAGATTAATAAAGCTGCTAGCAAGGGTGTATATCACAAGAACAATGCAGCTAGAAAAGTATCTCGTCTAACACAAGCTGTTAACAAGATTGCCTAGTTCAATATATAAAGAGTATTAAGTCCCACTAACTACCGTCATGGTTAGTGGGATTTTTGTATATTATGCGAATTGAAGAATAAAGCATTTGGGCTTATAATTACACCAAAGTGTGTAAATCTAAGAGGTGCTTTTTATGAAAAAGATTTTTTTGAAAAAAGGAACATCAATTACATTAGCTTTAGTATTAATGTGTAGTTTGTTTATGGGAATTAACTTAAATGTTAGTGCTGAGGCTTCATATAATACAGGCTACGAAGCTCCTGAGGTTGAGTATATAGAACTTACTGAAGAAGAATATGAAAGTATTGTTGCCAAAGAACAGGAAAGTTCTAATGAAGTACAACCAAATTTCACCTTACGTTCTTTTTCTTTAAATAAGTTTGCGACTAATTATTGGAATCAATTTTCTAAGCCTTATTATAGCTATGAATTTGATGGAATTAAAATGTCTGATGAGAAGAAAGACTTATACGACAGAGCATATTCAACACTATATGGAATGATAGATGGTGGAAATGATTGT
>DFEN01000141.1 GCA_002368685.1 Lachnospiraceae bacterium UBA3801 | reverse complement strand
TTCTTTTTATGCTCTCCCAACTGACAACAGATTTACTCCATCTTCAGGCTGAAAATCATTGAATCCCCCCATTTTTTTATGTATAATATCTTTGGGAAGTTGTGAGCTGTTTAAGCCTATTAAATGATTTGAAATGGATTAATAAAGGAGACATAATGGTTTTTCAAAACACATCAGTTTCTGTTACATATAATAGAATAGAGAAAATTAATGAAACTTATTACAAAAATAAACAGATATTAAATGATTTTTTTGATGAAGGGACAGTTTTTAGCATGCCTGAAAATGCTCCTCTAGAAGTTCCAAGGATAATAATTAATACACATCATAGACATGGAACGCTTAATATTTCTCCTATTGCTACTACATTTTCGGTAATTTATAATGATGGTTTCGAAAAAGACTGGGATTCATGTGTGGGATACATAAGAGAAAGAATGAATAGTGTGTTTATGTTTTTAGATTCTTTAACAAACAATAATTATAGTTACATAGGTGTTGTTACTAATTTAATTTATGATGAAATCTTACAGGATGGATGCAAGGTATTATCTGACAAGTTATTGAATTCTCAGAAAATAAATGGTTTATATGACATAAATATTAGATATACCTTTGAAACTGAAAAAGATTTATTTGTTAATATTATGCTTCAAAATGCAAGAATATACAAAAAGGGTATCGATATCAGTAAAAGAGGAACGCTTGATATAAATAATCAGGAATTTGAATCTATAGGTTCTACCATAGATATAAATGACAGGCTTGGTTTTAATAGAGATGCAAACTATAAATCCAATAAGGATAGAATTAATGATATTTTAGATGAGATGAGTTTGATGTTCCATAATAGACTTAGTAATCTTATTGAAAGAGGTGAATATTTATGATGCAAGAAAATATTGCCAGAAGTGTTACTGGAACATTATTGGTAGTTGGTTTAATGGCTGGTACAGCTGGTACTATTAACCCGAATAACACTACAGTTATTAGTAATTCACAATATGAGACAAATGGATATTATATAAATAATGATTATCAGAATTATAATGCAGCTATGAACATGAATGATAATAAACAATTTGAAAATATAAAACAAAACAGATTGATGGATGATGCAAGTTCTCTGTTTGGAGATATGCGCGATGCTACATATGAGGAAATGAAAAGTACATCAGATTATATTAAGAAAATATCTAAACCAACGGGGGTGAACTTCTTCGACTTATGCTGAGTGAATTTATTGATTTTGTAGATAGTGTATTACCATCTGTTTCACCTGATTTTAGAGATGGAGCAAAGAAAGCAATTTCTCAATTTGAAAAAAATGGGGAACAAATTAAATATTTGATGCATAGACCGTTAAATCAGCTTTCGCAAGGAGATATTTTATCTAAAGTTCCATTTTCTTTTTTTGATGATAATGGTGAACTACAGAACTTTGTAGCAGATGCATTTGTAATTACAACTTCTTGTAATTTGGATAACAAAGATATGGTGTTATTGGCACCTATTCTACCTTTAGAAGCATTTAAAGGGAATTTGGTTGATCTTAAAAAAAATAAAATATTCGATTTTATGTTTATTGATGATTCGGTTTTATCGGATAAGTATATTTCATTTGAATATATAAATCCATATAGCAAAAAATTGATTACAAATGGAATTAAGAATCAGAATATACTTAGGATAGCTTCATTAAATCAGATAGGTTATTATTTCTTTGTAATAAAGCTTACAGTTTATTTTCTTCGAAAAGAAGATAATGAAACATTAGCAGAAAGAAATCTTGAATTTAATTATCTATAGTTTTTAGACGTGGAAAACAGAAGCAATATTATAAGCTTGTTAAGCATATTACTTTCAAATTCAGAAACTGTAGAAAGAAGAGAACGGATTCTGGAAGAGGAATTTGATATTCCTATGACAAAAAGAAATAAAAGAGGAGTTGCTGGAGATGTGTAACCTTGGAAAAGCTGTTGAATTTGCAGGCGAAGTTAAAGGTGCAGAAAAAACAATGATACAAAACATAAAGAATCTTATGAAAAACTTAAAACTCTCTGCTGAACAGGCTATGGATGCTCTTGGCATTCCTAAAATTGATAAAGAGAAATATGCTGCTAAATTATAAAGTGTATTGACAACAATGAATTTTATAGTTATAAAGCAACTATACAGCAACCAAAAGGTTACACAAAACTGTAGATTTATATTATTTATGGGGTATTCAAAGTTTTTTAGGGTTTACCAAAGTTGTTTAGGGTTTGGTTTTAGGGTTTGTCGTTAGGGGCAATCAATAGGGTTTTTCAGTAGGGTTTGGCAGATAGCCGGACCCTACATTTGTTATCTATAGTTTTTTAATCTTCCTCTTTTTCAACATAATTTATCCCTTCCATTGAATCTTCGTAAGAATAATACTGTATTTGTTTACCTTCAGAACGTCCATCTAGAATAGGTCTATTTCTTGTGGCGTATAGGAACCTATTTCTGAAATGTTCAAATGATCTATAACCTCGCCCCTGTCTTTTTAGGTCCTTTACTTTTCTGTTCAAAGATTCTATAGGACCATTTGAAAGTCTGCTGTTGTAGATTCCTCCGGGACCGTATTTCTCAACCATAATAAATGAATTGATAATGGGTTCTTTATACCTGTGTAACAGACTGCTAAATTCGGTCGAACTGACCACTATGATCTTGTGTACGAGTTACTTGGAAGGATTTCTCATATTCCTTCCGTTAAATTCCAGCCGGTATGCTTTATGAATAATACGATCCATACATGCATCAGCATAGGTGTTATCCTTAAACATTTCATACCAACTACTGACAGGCATCTGTGAGATTACCATGGTTGAATGACGACAGTCTCTACTATCTATTACCTCAAAGAGATTGCGGCACTTATCTATGTCTAATTCCATCAGACCAAAGTCATCAATGACCAATAAGTCAAATGCAGATATTTTTTGAGTATAGTTGAGGTAGTCTCCGTTGTATTGAGCCTGTTCAAGTTCGTAGATTAATGTGCTTGCTTTTATATATTTCACAGAATACGGTGAGAGGTTTTTGACTAGAATAATAATCTTTTCTTTGAAAAACAGGGGTGTAGTGGTAGCATAGTATATAGAACTAAAGTTAGGGTAATGAAGACTGAACTATGGAGACCAGCTATGAAAAGAGCAAAACAAGAAATTTTTATTTCAATAATACTTATCGTTCTTAGTATTATATTTTTTATACTTTTTCAATTTGACTATATTTTGATAAAGAGTTGTATTTTTCAGAATCATGTGTTCTGTCAGGTGGATATTAAGAGTTTCTTTGTTATGATTTTTTCAGGCATATTTGTAAGTGCATTAATGGTGTTGATTTTAGCTATTAGAGATTATAGATTAACAAAGAATGAATTATTAAGTGAATTTTATAGTTTAGCTCTTGCAAAACAGCGATATATTGTTGATATATTATATCTTGATTTTGATTATCCGATAGATTCTATTATGGAATTAATTAATGAAGAAAATGAAAATGCTAACCGAAGGAAATACAACAAAAAATTAAAAAATCAAGCAAAGAATCTTGGGAAAAAACAAAGGAAAAAGCATATTGAGGAATTTTACTGGCCTCTTGAGTTTGAACAACGAAACAAGCTTATGAATACAATTTGGGATAATACAGATGAATTTATTAAAAATGTTATTTTACACGATAATAACAAAGACGATTATTTAGAAAGTAAATATAAAGAGACTTATGATAATTATATTTTGATGATAAATTATGTTTTTAATTCATATGGTTCATTAAAAAGGCTATATTGTGATGATCTTACAAAATGTATTGCTCAAATTGATTTTATTTTTTCTAGAAAATTTAAGAGTGATATATATCCAATATATAAAAAAATATATAACCAAACAACATATATAAGAAGGATTGGCACATTATGTGAGCATTATATTTTATATAAAGAATATGATGAGTTGTTTTTGTTACACTATATCATTGATTGTCAGTGCTCAATGATTGATGAGTATAATGATGGAAATCAAAAGTTTAAATATAATAGATATGCATATGAGATTGATATTGCATTATGGGAACTTCTAGAAATTATAAATGGAAAACAAATTGATGAAAGACCTTTAGAAAAGGATTATTGGGTAAGTAAAAATGCATATTTAAAACCATATAAAGAATTAGAAGTATGTTCGTCAACTAGAAAGTGAGCCACGCGCTAGCTTGATTTTGAGCCACCCAGCGCTGACTAGAAAGTGAGCCACCTACTTTTTCTTTTGTTTAGTCTTAGCTAAACGGTAGGATTCACCATTCATATCCAAAACATATGATTGGAAAGTCAGCCTATCAATCATAGCTGCTACCATGGCTGTATTCTCGAAAAGGCTAGTCCATTCCGAAAATGAAAAAGAAGAAGGGGGATATTTAGCTGACGAAGTAGAAAAATATGATTGTGGACCATTAGATGATGAAATGGTTAAAAAAACAGAAGAACAATTAGGTTTTAAACTCCCTGAATCATATATATATTTAATGAAAAAGCATAATGGTGGATTATTACAAAAGAATTATCTGGCAATGAAAAATACAGATGGTTTTGGGGATTTAGAAGGAATATATGGGATTGGTGATAAAAATTATTCAATAAATCATCAAAACAAAGATAAAGCGGATTTTGAGGCAAATCTTATATCAATCTGTTCCTCCAATTCTGGACACTCCAATATATATTTGGATTATAATGAATGTGGTCCACAGGGTGAACCAAGAGTGATTTCAATAGATAATGAACTTAGCATGGAGGATTTGAATGAAAAACCATATGTTTTAGCAAAGAATTTTGAAGATTTCATTTCAAGACTATGTGACCCAGAAGATGAAGAAGAAATAAGCAAATATGACACATTAGTATATTTTGAACCGGATGATACTATTCATAAAGTAGTAAAAAAACATGTATTGCTATATAATCAAATGTGGGCATATATAGCGATACCAATAATGACAATAATATCAATACTTATTTTTATAAGGGTGAATATTAAAATGTCATTATTAGTATTTATACCTATTGTCTTATTACCTATTACTATCTTTTTGATTATTGGTTGTCTGATCATAACAACAGATATATTAAAAAGAAAATATAAGTGTTGGTTTGATGTAATAGAAAACATTACAAATGAAAACGGAGTTGTAACTTATAAATTAAAAGAAACAGAGAGAAAAATGGATTTTATCGAAAGAAAAAAAGATAAACTCGAGATTGGCGATAAAGTATTATGTATTAGTGAAGGCTATGCTTTTAAATACAATCATTAAAACCACTTCGTTTGTATTCAGTAAAAGGCGTGATTTCTTCGCAAACTGGGGGATAACACATGCTTATTGAGGAGAAGATATTAGAGAAGAAAAAGGGGTCAAAAGCGGATTTGATTATTCGTATTTTTGTGGTGTCCTTTGCTTCAGTCGTAATGGCCTTCAATATCAAAACCTTCGTTCATACAGGTGGCCTTCTACCGGGCGGCGCCAGTGGACTAACACTTCTGCTTCAGGAAATATTCATTAAATATCTAGGCATTAATCTGCCATATACACTTATAAATCTTCTGATAAATGCATTTCCTATCTATATTGGTTTCAAATTTATAGGTAAGAAATTCACACTTCTATCTTGCTGGTGCATTATTCTAACCAGCGTACTCGCAGATATGATTCCGGCGTATACAATAACCCGAGATATACTGCTTATAAGTATATTCGGTGGACTCATAAATGGTTCTGCCATCAGTCTGTGTCTACTCATGGATGCGACCAGCGGTGGAACGGACTTTGTGGGAATATATCTGTCTGAAAAAAGAGGAGTGGATTCCTTCAGTGTGACTCTTATGATAAATGCTGCTATTCTCGCGATGGCTGGACTTCTCTTCTCGTGGGATAAGGCTCTATACTCTATTATTTTCCAATTTGCATCTACAGTTATTGTGAGACTCCTTTATAGAAAATATCAGCAGGCGACTCTATTTATAGTGACCAATAAGCCTAAAGAGGTTTGCGATGCAATCAGAGAGGTTAGTAATCATGGAGCTACAGTTCTAGAGGGAGAGGGCTCTTACGAGCATTGCGAGAGAAATGTTGTCTATTCCGTTGTTTCCAGTTCGGAATCCAGTAGAGTTGTAAAAGCTGTCAAAGATGCAGATAAGGCGGCTTTTGTAAATGTATTAAAAACAGAAAGAGTAATAGGACGTTTCTACCAGCGTCCTACAGATTAAACTAAAGGGCGCCCATCCAGGCGCCCTTTTCTAATAATCTTCATTTATATATGCATATCTCAGATGATCTCTGAACTTGCCGCCTATCAGTATGCTGGCGGTTTCAAAGCCTTCATGTATAAATCCAAGATTCTCAAGTATATGAATAGATTTTTCATTATCTGTAAGAACTCTTGATTCTATTCTATGAATATGTGCAAGACTAAGCACATGCTCAATAGAAGCCCTGCACGCCTCGGTGCAATAACCATGTCCTTGGTAATCCTCGTGCTGATTATAACCGAATATCGTACTTGCATATGGCTCCTTACGGATTCGGACAAAGCTAATGGAACCGATAATCAAGTCTGGATTTTCCTTCAGTGCATAGTAATAATATGCGGATGTAAGGTTCTCCATATTAGAGACCTCAGTCTCCAGGATTCTTCTCTGAAACTCCAGAGTATAGTACCTCTCTGTATGCACAGGCTCATACTGCTCAAAGAATTCCCTGTTATCAGAATAATATTTCAGCATTTTCTCATCGAGTGCAGTATCAGAGGTCTGGATGATCAGTCGATCAGTTTCAAATGTGTAAGGCATAAGTATTCTCCTTTTTTATTCCACAGATTTAAGTGATTCGGCCATGTTGATCCGTGAAAGCTTGCGGCGCATGACCAGGTTAACCATTAATGCGAATATAAATGTAAGTATAACAGCATAAACATAACTGATAGCTTCAATATGAGTATTAAAATATACCATATCAACTATTATCTGTGCCATTACATATTTATGAAGCAGTACGCCGAGTCCAAGCCCAACAATAGTACCTATAAGAGTTAATATTATATTCTCGCGGAATACATACGCAGAGGTCTCGTTTGGATAGAAGCCAAGAACCTTAATGGTGGCTATCTCGCGGATGCGCTCGGTAATATTGATATTCGTCAGATTATATAATACTACAAATGCTAGTCCCGCTGCACTAAGTATTACAATAAGAACTATATAATCCAGGCTGGACATAGTCTTGGCCATTCTGTTTTTGAAGTCATTGAAAACCGATACATTTACTGCATCATCACATTCAGACAGGCTGCGCTGGATATCATATATATCAGATTCTTTAGAAGAGTTAATATAAGCTCCATTTATATCGCCCTTTAGATCATCGGGTGATAGAATCACATAATTATAAACGTGGTTGATAAAGATCCCGGAAACCGTCGCCTTTATCTCATTCATTTCATCATTTCGCAGAGTGATCTCATCACCTTCATTTATATGATATCTCTCTGCCAGACTTATACTGATTAGAATCTCCCCACTTTCAGGCAGGCTGAGAGGGCTTCCGGATGCGTCTTCTAATTTAAAGAAATGGTCGAAGCTGTCAGTACCATTTCCGTCCAGACTGCCAACAGGTGCGATTACATTTACGGCTTTTGACGCTTTGCTAGTAATTATGTCATATGCAGCCGAGCATATAAAAGTATATTCCTCGGTGTTTATATTTAGTGAATCTATGATTTCGTCTGGAACAGTATTTGTAGTTCCATTATTAAATGTGAATTCAGCATCTGCTACCTGGATATTATCATATTGACTTTCGGCGAAGCCAGCGATAGAGTCCTTCATACCGAATCCGGTGAGGACGAGAGCAGTGCATCCGCTGATTCCTATTACCATCATGAAGAAACGTCTCTTATATCTGAAAATGTTCCTGATAGAAACCTTATGCAGGAATTTCATTCTGTTCCATATGGCAGGTATATATTCCAGGAAGACTCTTCTTCCAGGCTTAGGTGCCTTCGGTCTCATCAAAGTTGCAGCGGATTCAAGAAGCTCATATCTACAAGATAATAGTGTGGTTCCGACAGAACATAGTAATGAAACTATTACAGCGATAAGTGCCAGCTTTACGTCAAATATAAACCTAAGAGGAACAAGTATATACATCATTTTGTAGGTGTTCCATATAACGGCTGGAAATATGAATATACACGAAGCATATCCCGTGATGCATCCGATCAGGGAAGCACTTCCTGCATAAATAGAATATTTAAGTATAATGTCTTTATTACTATATCCGAGAGCCTTAAGAGTACCTATTTGGCTACGTTGCTCCTCGACCATTCTGGTCATGGTAGTCATACAGACAAGGGCAGCGACTAAAATAAAGAATAATGGGAAGATTCTGGCTACTTGCGCTACTATATCAGAATCGCTGTTGAAGCATACGTATGCGATATTAGAGTTTCTCTCAAGTACGTATGTGTCGGGAGTATCCAGATCCTCCAGATCTTGTTCAGCATCTTCTATTTCTTTCTCAGCGTCAGCTATTTTCTCATTAAATTCAGCGAGCCCATCTTCGTATTCGGCGAGACCCTCCTCGTATTCAGCAAGGCCGTCCTCGTATAGAGACTTACTCTCTTCGAGCTTTGCGAGCCCATTATTATATGCATTTAGTCCGGAGTTATATTCGGCGAGTCCTTCGTTATAGGCCGCAAGACCTGATTCGTATTCCGCCATTCCAGCTTCGTATTTAGCGTAGTTTTCATTATATGTAGCAAGACCGGCATCATACTTATCTCTGGCGGCTTTTAGCTCCTCCCTTGAAGTGGCTATCTCGAGTCTTGAAGCCTCAGCAGTTGCTTTGTCCATTAGGCCGGCTGCTTCTGCTGAATCTATTCCTGCTTCGGCACTATCGAGTCCCAGCTCGCCTGCTTCAATCTTAAGGAGGGATGTATCTAGTTCAGCCTTTCCCTGATCGAGAGCTTCCTTAGAGGCATCAAGAGTCGCCTTCGCACTGTCTAGTTCTACGCTTGAGCTGTCCAGAGTTGATTTGGCGCTACTTAGCTTAGATGCGGATCTTCCAAGTTCTGCTTCGCCGTTATCGATTTCTTCCTTCGCGCTATCTAACTCTTCCTTGGCGTCATCTAGCTCGGCTTTGGCATCCTCAAGTTCCTTTTCTCCTTCTTCGGTCTCCTCTGCTAAGGTTTCCTTGGCCTCCTGAATCTCGTCATATGCTTTCTGATAGATTCTGTCATAGCGGTCCATTGCAGTCTTTTCAGTGATGTCCTCCCACTCAGGACGAAGAGAGTCCATCATATCCTCATAGTCATCAGAATAAATCGGATGTTCCTCCTCCAAAGTAACGTATATTTCAGTATAAATGTCCTCGGCAAAGGCGTCTCTCGTCATATAGACAAAACCGTCCACTATACCATTTCCTAGAGAGGTATTACCTCTTTCGAAATTTATATACAGACTGGAATCGGCGAAACCGACAACTGTATACTTATTTTTGGAGAAATGCTCCAGTGTGTCCTCCTCATTAGAGGGAGATAGCACCAGCGTATCTCCTATAGAGAGTCCCTTTCGGTTATAGTTATCTAGGAGTACTTCATTTGGAGCGCTAGGAAGTCGTCCTTCTCTAAGTATCAGACCGTTTATATTATCGGTGATAGAGTGGGCTCTTAGGACTATATCCTTGCCATCATTATCAAGACAGATAACGTCATATTGGAAGGCGCCCTCAGCGTACTCGACCTTATCCTTTTGCTGGATATTATCTACATCCTGCTCCTCCCATCCAAGAGTTGAGATAAGACGATAGTCATAGAAATTATTATCCTTATATAATTCATTTATAGTATGTACCATTACGGGAGTGGTTATTCTTACACCAGAAAAAAAACCGACTCCGAGAAATGTAATAGCTAGTATCGCGAAGAATCGGCCAAATGACCCCTTTATATCACGCAGTGTGGATTTGTTGAGTGCTCTTTTTTGCATGTGAGAATTACCATTCTATTTCAGATATATCTACGGGATCTGGATTCAGGTACTCTTTTTCGATTCTACCACTGCGGACTGTGATAACTCTGTCAGCCATTGCGGTAAGGGCTGAATTGTGAGTGATTACTATAACGGTGGTTCCAGTTTTGCGACAGGTATCCTGAAGGATTTTAAGTACTGATTTGCCAGTGTTATAGTCCAGAGCTCCTGTTGGCTCGTCACATAGTAGTAGCTTTGGATTCTTGGCAAGTGCGCGTGCAATAGCTACACGTTGCTGCTCTCCGCCAGATAGCTGGGAAGGGAAGTTCTTCAGTCTGTCAGCCAGACCTACTTCCGTCAGGATTTCCTCCGGTGGAAGGGGATCCTTGCATATTTGAACAGCAAGCTCGACATTTTCCAGTGCAGTTAGATTCTGAACCAGATTGTAGAACTGGAATACAAAGCCTACGTCAAAACGTCTATAGGTGGTAAGCTGCTTCTTAGAATAGGTAGATATATCATCACCATCTATAAGTACATTTCCAGAGGTTAGCGTATCCATTCCTCCTAAAATATTGAGTATAGTGGTTTTGCCGGCTCCCGAGGCGCCTACTATAACACAGAATTCACCTTTTTCTATAGTGAAACTGGCACCAGAAAGAGCGGGGATTTCCACCTCACCACTTTTATATATTTTTTTAACATCCTTAAATTCTACGTAGGACATTTTGCCTCCTGATAAAATAATTTATTCCATATTATAAACACAAACTACTATAAATTCCACCGCTTTTATGATATTCTAATAGAGTGTTTTTTCGGGGATAAAACACCTATGTAATAATAAAAAGTATAAGATCAGAGGAATGATTAAATGAAGTATTATCTTGAAAGTTATGAAAGTGTTCTGACGGAAATGAAGTCAAAGCCGGAAGGTCTCACAGAGGCGGAGGCTTCTGAAAGACTGGCAGAATATGGACAGAACAAACTGGTTGAGAAAGAAAAGGAAAGTGTATTTAAGAAATTCCTGAGAGAAATATGCGAGCCCATGACGATAGTGCTTATTGTAGCGGCTATCATATCTGCAGTAACAGCATTTTTCTCACATGAAGGCTTCGCGGATGTATTTATTATTCTTACGGTTGTAATAGTAAATGCAATACTCGGAGTTTATCAGGAGTCAAAGGCTGAGTCAGCTATTGCTGCTCTTCAGGAGATAGCGGCAGCGACCTCCAAGGTAATAAGAGATGGAGAGGTTAAGATTATTCATTCCTCAGAACTCGTTCCTGGAGATATCATTACGATGGAGGCTGGAGATGCAGTTCCGGCGGATGCAAGAATCATAGAGGCAGCTTCTCTTAAGGTGGAAGAGGCTGCACTTACTGGAGAGTCCGTTCCTTCAGACAAGACAGCTGACCCCCTGGATACAGCGGGTGCAACAGATGTGCCACTAGGCGACAGAGCAAATATGGTCTATATGGGATCCTCTGTTCAGTATGGTCGTTGTAAGGCCGTTGTTACTGGAACAGGAATGACAACAGAAATGGGGAAAATAGCAGATCAGCTGTCACAGGCTGGAGACGAAGAAACTCCACTTCAGATCAAGCTGACCGAGCTATCAAAGATTCTTTCTATAATGGTACTTGTTATCTGTGCTATTATCTTCGGAATCAATATAGTACGTAATCTGGTTACAGGACAGGGACTGAATGGTGAATTCTTCCTGAATACATTTATGGTAGCTATCTCACTTGCAGTTGCCGCTATACCAGAGGGACTTGCAGCTGTTGTAACAGTTCTTCTGTCCCTTGGTGTGACTCATATGTCCAAGAACCATGCAATCATCCGTAAGCTAACTGCAGTAGAGACCCTTGGATGTACAGAAATCATTTGTTCAGATAAGACTGGTACTCTTACTCAGAACAAGATGACTGTAGTTGAGCACGTAACAGTAACAGATGGAAATGTAGAAGTAGAAAAGGATGAGAATGGAAAGCTCCTTCCGGATGATAATCTATCTGATGATGGAAGAATCCTTATTCTGGGAATGGCCCTTTGCTCAGATGCTGAGTGGGAGACAGATAAAGCAGTGGGTGAGGCTACAGAGTGTGCTCTTGTAACTGACGCTGCCAAGAATGATATGCCAAAGGCTAAGCTGAAGGAGGCATATCCAAGAATCGGTGAGGCACCATTTGATTCACTTCGTAAAATGATGACAACAGTTCATAAGGATCCTGAGGGTGGATATGTTCAGTTCACAAAGGGTGCTCCTGACTGTGTACTTGCTGAATGTACGCATTATATGATGGACGGTCAGGTTCATGAAATGACTTCAGAAGTCATGAACAGAATCAAGGCAGCTAATAAAGGTATGGCGGATAGAGCTCTTAGAGTTCTGGCCCTCGGATACCACAAGTATTCGGAGGAGCCAAAGGACTTCGCTCCAGCGGTACTTGAGAAAGAACTTGTATATATAGGTCTCTGCGGAATGATAGATCCTATCAGACCAGAGGTAAAGGTGGCTATCGAGAACTGCCGCAAGGCCGGCATCCGACCTGTAATGATTACAGGTGACCACAGAGATACAGCGGTTGCTATAGCAAAGGAACTGGGTATCCTTGATGGCGTGGATGAGAATGGAAATGCTATCACATTTGAAGCTATCACAGGTTCTGAGCTGGAAGAGCTCTCAGATGAATACTTCAATGAGCATGTAACGGACTATTCAGTATATGCAAGAGTTCAGCCGGAGCATAAGGTTAGAATAGTAGATGCATGGCAGAAGCTTGGAAAGGTTACAGCCATGACAGGTGACGGAGTAAATGATGCTCCATCTATTAAGTCGGCTGATATCGGAGTTGGAATGGGTATAACCGGTACAGACGTTACTAAGAATGTTGCCGACATGATTCTGACAGATGATAACTTTGCTACTATAGTAACAGCAGTAGCTGAGGGTAGAAGAATATATGACAATATCCGCAAGGCGATACAGTTCCTGCTTTCTTCAAACCTTGCAGAGGTTATAGCAATCTTCATTGCTACAATAATGAACTTTACGATATTAAAACCGGCACACCTTCTGTGGATCAATCTGATCACGGACTGCTTCCCAGCTATCGGACTTGGAATGGAAGAAGCAGAAGCAACAACTATGCAGCAGCCACCACGTAAGAAGACAGATGGTATCTTCTCAGGCGGACTTGGAGTTGATGTTATAGTACAGGGGGCAATCATAGCTATACTTACAGTAGTTTCTTACGGAGTGGGACATTATCTTGAAACGGGTTCAATAGCTATTCATACATCAAATGATGGAATGACTATGGCGTTCCTGACACTGTCTCTTACAGAGGTGTTCCATAGCTTTAATATGAGATCAAGAACAGAGTCGCTCTTCTCCCTCAAGAGACAGAACAAGACACTCTGGGCAACCTTTGCATTTTCAATAGTGCTGACTGTGGTTATACTTTATGTGCCAGTACTTAGAAATCTTTTCTCCTTTACATTTATTGATGGAAAAGAATTTGCTATTGCCTTTGGTCTTGCATTTCTGATTATTCCTATAGTTGAGATATCTAAACTTATCAAACGACTAAGAGCAAAATAAAGGAAATGTAGCTGTGGCAGTTTTTTGATATAAATATCATTTGAAATTAGTGTATATCGGTGTTACACTTAGTTCACGTACTGACGCGGAAGGGTTCGTCCCAACCGGAAAGGCGATGGAATAAGAAGATGCTGTAGGGTATCTACGCTTTGAATCGGATTTTAGGGAAGTACGTACGCGTGCTTCCCTTTTTGTTTTATCTAGGTGGTTCCATCTCCGCAGAAGCTATAGAGGAGGTAAAGCTAGTGGAAAATAGAATAGCACTTATCGGAATAGTTGTAGAAAACGAAGAGTCTATTGAGGATGTTAACAAGATACTTCATGACGCTAGAGAATATGTTATTGGTCGTATGGGGATTCCTTATAGAGAGAAAAAGATATGTATTATCAATGTAAGCCTGGATGCACCAGAAAAAATAATCAGTACATTAGGTGGCAAGCTAGGTATGCTGGACGGAGTAACAACTAATACCGTCTATGCAAAGAAGAGGTATTAAATGAGTCTAGAAGTTTTAGATGAATATAAGTTAATAGATAAGCTAGAGGCTACTCACGAGCTGGAAAAGGAAGAGTGGATATATCTTCTAGAGCACCAGTCAAAGGAGTTTTCGGAATATCTATTTAAGAAATCAGATCGTGTTAGGCGAGAGAATTATGGAACAGATGTTTTCGTTCGTGGACTGATAGAGTTTTCTAATTATTGTAAGAATGACTGCTACTATTGTGGTATAAGATGTGGCAATCCAAAGGCTGATAGATATAGACTCACGGAAGAGCAGATACTTGAATGCTGTAAGGAAGGCTATGAACTAGGATTCAGAACCTTTGTTCTGCAAGGGGGAGAAGATCCTCATTATTCCGACGAAGATATTTGCAGAATAATAAAGAGTATTAAGGCAAAATATCCTGACTGTGCGGTGACACTTTCAATTGGTGAAAAATCCTATGAGAGTTATAAGAAGTATTACGAGGCAGGAGCGGATAGATATCTTCTCCGACACGAGACAGCTAATGAAGAGCATTATAGGAAGCTTCATCCAGAGAACCTTTCTCTAGAGAATAGGAAAAAATGTCTATTTAACTTAAAGGAAATAGGATATCAGGTTGGAGCGGGATTCATGGTAGGATCTCCGTATCAAACTAAAGAATGTATAGCTGATGACATGATATTTTTGCACGAGCTGCAGCCGCATATGGTGGGGATCGGTCCATTTATCACGCATCATGATACCCCTTTTAAGGATAAAGAAAATGGCACTATGGAGGAAACACTCTTCCTGCTGGGTTTAATAAGACTCATGCTTCCTAAGGTTCTCCTTCCATCAACAACTGCTCTTGGAACTATTCATCCTCTTGGACGAGAGTATGGGATCCAGGTTGGTGCAAATGTTGTCATGCCGAATCTTTCGCCAGTAGGAGTTCGAGATAAATATCTTCTATATGATGACAAGATCTGCACAGGGGATGAATCCGCTCAGTGCAAGACTTGTCTACAGAAGAGAATGGAGTCGATAGGTTTTAATGTGGTAACCTCACGAGGCGACCACAAAGATTATAAAAAGGATATCCCAGATAGGGATACTAAGGAGGAATAAAAATGTATAATCCAAAATCACTTAAAGCAGAGGAGTTCATCGATCATGACGAGATACTGGAATCCCTCAAATATGCTGATGAGAACAAGAGTAATGTAAAGGTAATTGATGAAATCCTTAAGAAAGCAAGAGAGTCAAAGGGTCTTGATCATAGGGAGGCGTCCGTTCTTCTGGCTTGTGATATACCAGAGAAGAATGAAGAGATATTTAAGCTGGCTAATGAGATCAAGCTTGAGTACTACGGCAATAGAATCGTGCTTTTTGCACCACTATATCTTTCAAACTACTGTATAAATGGATGTACTTACTGTCCATATCATGCAAAGAATAGAACTATTCCAAGAATCAAGCTTACTCAGGAGCAGATTCGTAATGAAGTAATCGCACTGCAGGATATGGGACACAAGAGACTAGCTCTTGAGACAGGTGAGGATCCTATCCATAACCCTATTGAGTACGTTCTTGAGAGTATTGATACTATTTATTCTATCAAGCATAGAAATGGTGCTATCAGACGTGTAAATGTAAATATCGCTGCAACAACAGTTGAGAATTATCAGAAGCTTCATGAAGCAGGTATCGGAACATATATCCTCTTCCAGGAGACCTACCATAAGGAATCCTATGAGCAGCTTCATCCATCAGGACCAAAGAGTGATTATGCTTATCATACTGAAGCAATGGATAGAGCTATGCAGGGTGGCATCGATGATGTAGGACTTGGAGTTCTCTTTGGACTGGATAAGTACCGTTATGAGTTTGCCGGAATCCTTATGCATGCTGAGCACCTTGAAGCAGTACATGGTGTTGGACCTCATACTATTTCCGTTCCACGTATCTGTCCTGCAGATGATATCGATGTTAAGGAATTCTCAAATGCTATCGATGATGATACATTTGCTAAGATCGTTGCATGTATCCGTATCGCTGTTCCTTATACAGGAATGATCATTTCTACAAGAGAGTCACAGAAGGTAAGAGAAAGAGTGCTTCATCTTGGTATTTCGCAGATATCAGGTGGATCACGTACTTCAGTTGGTGGTTATACTGAAGAGGTTCGTCCAGATGATACAACACAGTTTGAGGTTTCAGATACAAGAACTCTTGATGAAGTAATCAAGTGGCTTATGGAGATGGATTATGTCCCATCCTTCTGTACAGCCTGCTACAGAGAAGGACGTACAGGAGACAGATTCATGGCACTTTGCAAGGCTAAGCAGATCCAGAACTGCTGTCTGCCTAACGCCCTAATGACACTTGAGGAGTATCTGGTGGACTATGCTTCCCCTGCTACAAGAGAAGTTGGTGAAAAGATAATCGTAGATAACTTCAAGGATATTCCAAATCAGAAGGTTCTTGAAATAGTTAAAGAAAGACTAGAGCTGATCAAGAACGGTGGAGAGAGAGATTTCCGATTCTAATAGTTGCCTTGTAGTTAAAAGTATTATGGAGAAAAACTATGGGTTTAAATGATATTCCTTCTGGAGAAAGAAAACATATAGCATTCTTTGGATGCCGTAACGCGGGAAAGTCCAGTTTGGTAAATGCATTTACCGGTCAGAACCTTTCTATAGTTTCGGATACAAAGGGTACAACTACCGATCCGGTTAATAAGAGTATGGAGCTACTGCCTCTCGGACCTGTTGTGATAATAGATACACCTGGTATAGATGATGAGGGCGAGCTTGGAGAGCTTCGTGTGGAGAAAGCCAGACAGGTTCTTCGTAAGACAGATATAGCTATTCTGGTTATAGATGCGAGACTGGGGTTGTCTCAGGCGGATGATGAGCTGATAACCTTGTTTAAGACTAGAAATATCCCATATATTCTGGTCTATAACAAGGTTGATCTTCTTCCGGTTCTCAGAAAAGAAGACTTCGAGGAGAAGATAGCAAAGAGTGAGATGGGCGTTGTGACGGCACAAATCTATGTTAGTGCGAAAGAGGGCATAAATATAGAAAGCCTGAAGGGGCTTGCTGCTAAGCTTATTAAGGATAGTGGCGAAGATAGAGAACTGATAGGAGACCTTGTTAAAACGGGAGACTTGATAGTTCTGGTTATACCTATCGATAAGGCGGCGCCAAAGGGACGTCTTATTCTTCCTCAGCAGCAGGTTATAAGGGATGCATTAGATCATGGGGCTGTGCCGGTAATGTGCCGAGACTCTGAGCTGGCAGAGACATTAAATAGTCTAGGTAAAAAACCTAGAATGGTTATAACTGATTCCCAGGCCTTTAAAGAGGTTAGCGAAATAGTTCCGGAGGATATATATTTAACTTCATTTTCTATCCTTATGGCAAGATATAAGGGTAACCTTGTACCATCCGTGCTCGGGGCGACTCAGCTGGATGAGATTAAGGAAGGGGACAGAATCCTTATCAGTGAGGGCTGCACGCATCATAGACAGTGCGGAGATATAGGTTCTGTGAAGCTTCCAAATCTTATAAAGAAGTATACAGGAGTTACGCCAAAGATAGACCTCAGTTCTGGAACTGAGTTTCCTGCAGTGCTTGGACAGTATAAGCTCATTATTCATTGCGGAGCTTGTATGCTGAATCCTGCAGAAGCTCAGTCCAGATACCGCCTAGCGGAAGAACAGGGCGTTCCAATAACAAATTATGGAACAGCAATAGCGTATATGAATGGAATATTAAAGCGTAGTCTTGAAGTGATTCCGGAAGTGGAGATTTAGCCCCTGGTATTAGAATTGTAGTGTAAATGTACTTCCTTCACCTAATTTACTATCTACTGTGATTCTTCCGCCCATTCCTTCGACTATGGATTTGGATAGGGATAGACCGATTCCAACGCTATTAGGATTTACTTCGTTGCTTGCTCTATAGAATCTGTCGAAGATGTGAGTCATAGTTTCTTCGCTCATTCCCATGCCGTGGTCTGATATGCATATGCGTGTAAAGACAGAATTCTTTTCTACGTGTATATCTATATCAGCTCCTTTTTCTGAATAGTCGGAAGCATTTTTTACTATATTGATAATAGCTTCGGTTAGCCATTGACTGTCGGCCTTTACGGTTATGCCTTCATCACAGCTGACACTTAGCTTTTGATTTCTGGTATCCGTGAGATATTTGACGCTTCCTGCCACCTCGCTTAGTACTGCGGATACATTTACGTCGTTTATTTCGAATTCTATGGCGCCCGCCTCGATGCGGGCTAGCTTAAGCATAGAAAGAACCATCCATTCCATTCTGCTTATCTGATTGGAGGCTTCGCTTAGGATCATTTTGCGTTCGTCCTCACTATTAATCTTGTCATTAACTATTAGATCAAGGAAAACATCCATTGACGCGAGAGGGGTTTTGAGCTGATGGGATATATCAGACATAACATCACGGAGATATTCTTTTTCGCTCTTCTCCTTACGCTTTCCTTCCTGAAACATATTTACCAGCTTTTCGAAGCTGTCATAGAAGATACCTATACTGCCTTCGCGTAGTTCAGAGGCTCTATAGTCATCAATCTTTTTCAGACTGTCAGACATATCGTCCTTTTCCTTTGCTTCTTCTATAATAGATAGCATTATATCTGATGCATCTTCTACGGAACCGTAAGCGGCATTTATATATTTGGAGGCTAGAATAAAGAGCAGAATCACTAGGATTATCTCAGTGACACCTATAGTGATAAGAACTAGTTTACTGGCTTCATCTACCGTCATTCCAAGATAAAACATCAAAACAAGGCTGACAGTGAGAAAAATCCCCACTACCAGCCAGTATAGCTTTCTGAAGTTGTCACGTTCATAACTACTTTTCATTTTTATTCAAATCGGTACCCGATTCCCTTAACTGTCTTTATATGTTCTGCGTCTTCCCCCAGTTTATCTCTGAGCCTCTTGATATATACCGATAAGGTATTGTCATCTATATAGGTATTCTCCGTATCATAAAGCCTTTGAAGCAGCTGATTTCTTGTGATAACGATTCCCTTATTGCGAATAAATTCTCTAAGTAGTCGGAGCTCAGCGGGTGTGCAGTCAACTATGTTTTCATTATTATATAGTCTGAAGCTATCGATGTTGAAACGATGCGACCCGAAGGTGACATTAGCTTCGATTGACTCGACATTAGAGCCTGTTAGACTATTATTAGAATTATTATTATTAAGAGCCATCGCTCGTTCTGCTCTTCTTAGAACAGCGGCAATTCTAGATAGTAGCTCTTTTACTCTATAAGGCTTTGTTACATAGTCGTCCGCACCTAGATCCAGTCCTCTTACTATATTGGATTCGTCCCCGACGGCGGTGCAGAAAATAACTGGAGTGGCATTTCCTTTTTGAGATAATTCTTCCAGATATGAGAAACCGTCTCCATCAGGAAGCATAACATCAAGAAGGATGAGAGAGTAGTTATTTGTACTTAGAAGCTCGCGGGCTTCAGCTAGATTCTTAGCGTGACCAACTTCATATCCTTCCGCCTTTAGGGTATATGTAGTTCCCATAGCGAGGGCATAATCGTCCTCTATAAGTAGGATTTGTTTCATTAGATTTCCTTTTATCTTTCGAAATTATTTCGTAATGATATTAAATTTGCATTAACATATAAAAGTATAACATTTTCCTCTTGACTTTAATAGTGATAGTTGTATAATACACTTTAGCGCGTTAAATCGTTAGCGCAGTAAAGCATTATTAAAAAGGAGATAGACTAATGGCTATCAAAGTTATCTTATTGGTTGTTTTCTTTGCTACTATGATCGGAATAGGTATCTACTCCAGAAACAAGGCAAAGAACGTAAATGATTATGTACTCGGCGGACGTACAGTAGGTCCATGGATCTCAGCCTTCGCATTTGGTACTTCCTACTTTTCATCCGTTGTATTCATCGGATATGCAGGTCAGTTCGGTTGGAAGTTTGGTCTTGCATCTACATGGATTGGACTTGGAAATGCATTCATAGGAAGTCTTCTTGCATGGCTCATACTTGGACGTCGTACAAGACTTATGACTCAGCAGCTGGATGCAAAAACTATGCCGGAATATTTCGGCAAGAGATTCAATTCTAAATCACTTAGAGTAGTAGGCTCTATTATCGCATTTGTATTTCTGGTACCTTATACAGCTGGTGTATATAATGGTTTATCAAGACTCTTTGGAATGGCCTTCTCTATAGATTATCGTATATGCGTTATCATCATGGCTCTTCTTACAGGAGCATACGTTGTTATCGGTGGATATATGGCCACGGCTCTAAATGACTTTGTTCAAGGTATTATCATGCTGATAGGTATCTGTGCAGTTATTGGAGCGGTATTAAATGGCCAGGGCGGATTCATGAATGCTATTCAGGAGCTTTCGAAGATTCCTACTGATCCTGCAGTTACTACCCCGGCACTTTCAGACAGTCAGGGACTCTTCGCAAGTTTCTTTGGACCTGATCCTATCAGCCTTCTCGGTGTTGTAATTCTTACGTCACTTGGTACTTGGGGACTCCCACAGATGGTTCACAAGTTCTATGCCATCAAGGATGAGAAGGCTGTAAAGACAGGTACAGTTGTATCAACATTCTTTGCTATCATTATAGCAGGTGGCTGCTACTTCCTTGGAGGCTTTGGTCGTCTATTCGCAGGCTACGAGGGAATCGTTGTTGCAGCAGAAGATGGAACAACAAAGGTGGCATTTGACAATATCGTTCCTACAATGCTTTCAACACTTCCTGATATTCTTATCGGAATAGTAGTGGTACTTGTTTTCTCAGCTTCAATGTCTACACTTTCTTCACTTGTTCTGACATCAAGCTCAACACTAACACTTGATCTTATCAAGCCATTTCTGAAGAAGGATATGAAGGAGAAGACACAGCTTAGGCTTATGCAGCTGTTCGTTATGTGCTTCATCGTACTTTCGGTTGTTATCGCATTTAACCCACCTACATTCATCGCTCAGCTGATGGGTGTTTCATGGGGAGCTCTTGCAGGTGCCTTCCTTGCACCATTCATGTATGGTCTCTACAGCAAGAAGATCACAAAGCTCTCTGTATGGGCCAGCTACATTGTAGGTGTTGGATTTACGCTTGCTAATATCTTCGCCACACAGGCTGGAAAGCCAATCATAGCTTCACCTATCAATGCTGGTGCAGCTACAATGATTGCAGGACTTATAATAGTTCCTATTGTGAGCCTTATAACACCAAAGCCTGATCAGGAAAAGGTTGAGGAGATATTCTCTTGCTACGATAAGACTGTAACAGTTAAGGAAACTCAGAACCTGGGTGAATCAAATTAATTACTAAAACTTCACATATGTCATTAGTGGATTTAAGAAGTTAAAAAAAGATGAGAGTTTTGTGAAATGTATTTCATAAACTCTCATCTTTTATTTTATAAATTTTAAGTAAATATATAGAACATGAGAAAATGAATGCCCCAAATGTTAATTGTCAACCAATATTCTTCAAAAGGTTGACATTACATCTTATATATGATAATAATTATATGCTTCAAAGAATACTGTATAGAGCTATCTATAATTACTGGTTTTGGAGGAAGAAATGAACACAGTATTTTTATTGGTTTTAGGACTATATCTACTTGTATTTGTAATTATCAGCATACTTGATTTTCGTTCGGTGAAGACTTTTGAAGATTATGCTGTGGCAGGTCGGGTGCAGGGAACATTTGCTGTAACTATGACACTACTTGCGACGGTGATTGGAGCGTCAACGACAATCGGAATCACAGATACTGTCTATGCTATTGGATTTCCAGGGATATGGTGGTTGGCATTTGGTGCTATTGGACTGGTGCTTCAGTCCTTCTTAATCTCGAAAAAGGTTAGACAAACAGGCGCAGCAACCCTTCCGGATCTTGCAAATATAACAGTTGGTCGTGCGGCCGAAATGATAATTGCTCTTATTATTGTTATAGCGTGGGTTGGTGTGGTAGCAGGACAGCTTGTTGCGATGAATTCACTTATCAGCTTTGCTACGGGAAGAAACGACAAGTGGCTTTTTATCATAATGTCACTGATTATTGTGGTATATACACTTTTTGGCGGACAGTCCTCTGTTGTTAAAACAGATAAGATACAGTTTATTGTAATAGTTATTGGTGTTGTTCTATGCTGCCTGTATCTGTACCTTGTTCGGGGTGGTGATACTGCCAGTGTTGCGGATAACATTGAGTTTATTAATCAGTACTATAGACCAATGAATCTACTGAATCAGCTCTTTGTTATAGGTGGAGTATATTTTCTTGGTCCGGATATCATATCCCGTAATTTTATATCCAAGGATGAATCGATCGCGAAAAAATCAGCCCTTATCGCAGGAATCGGTCTGTTTATCTTCTCAATAGTTATTACTCTGATTGGTATGTGGGCAAGGTATAATATAACCCCAGAGGAACTGGGAGATTCAAAGACTCTAATGTATGTTGTAAGTATTCTTCCTAAGACAGTAAGTATTCCACTGATATTTGGACTTCTGTCTGCTATACTTTCCTCTACAGATACATGTCTGATAAATGCTTCCTCGATTTTTGTGAAGGATATACTTAGAAAGGAAAGTGTGGTTGGGATAAGAATTGCAGTTGCAGCAATAGGTATTATGGCTACAGCACTTGCTGTTCTTGGAAGGGGAGATATCATGTCTCTTCTGACGGGAGCTTACTCCATATATACACCTGGGATAATATTCCCACTACTGATAGCTATTCTTTGCCATAAGAAGAAAAAGATTAGACAACCTGTCTGGGTTGCAGCAGTAGTAATTGGTGGACTCTTCGGAATAATCGGCACATACTTTGCTCCGCTGCTAGAGAAATTATCACTCCCTGCGCCAGTTATGTCGAACTTAAGCCTCATCGGAATGGGACTGTCACTGCTTGTAGCCTTGATCTCGGTGAAATGGAATAGTAACAAGTAAGTGTTTTAAAGCATGCCGTATATATCAAGAAGAACCCTCGCAACTATTTCATTCTTAGGAATAGTAATATTCTTGATACCTATACCAATTATATAGCTATTTATAGTATTGGTTTCCATATCTGCGAAGTACTCTGTGAGTATTCCGCAGATATTTTTGTTACCAATGGATAGTCTGTTGAACTGCTTGTCGAGAGTGGCATTTTTTCCTGTAAGCGCTTCAATATTTCTTTTGACAATTGCGCCAATAGTACTAGACTTAAAAGGCTTTTGACTTTTTGCTTTCAGTAGATCCTTGTCATCTAATATGATGCTTAGATATATTCCACCCTCAGGTGAACTGAAGGACTTTCTATTATGTCCTTTTCCGGCGGACTGTTTCTTTGCAATAATTATCTTCTTATCAAGAGCGCCAGTTATAAGCTCAAGCTTAGCTAGCTGATTTGTTGAATCAACCTCGTCATAGATGATAATGCTATCGGCTATTTTGTTAATTTCTTTTTTATCTATGGAAGGAGCATTTCCTACGGCTTTGATGTTTGGATAATAAGAAAGCATCTGCTCTTTTATTGCAGTAACCGAAAGGATATCACTGGATTCATCAAGGGCGTAGCCTTTGTTATTTACAGAGTATATATTGTAGCCGTCCTTCTTTAATTCGTTGATGGCTTTCCAGATGGCATTTCTTGATACCCCAAGCGCGCTAGAGAGTTCCATCCCTGTAATAAAACATCCTTTGTTTTCTTCTAGAGTTTTGAGAACATATTCTTTCGTTGTCATATTGAAGCCCACTTTCTTGAAAATTATAATCCGCCAGCTAATAATCACTGAAATTTTTGATTTACTTCTTGGCTTAAAGCTCGAGTTTCTTTGCTTTGAGCTTCTCGCGGAAGCGAGTGTCATGTTCAACTACTATCATAGTCGGTTTGTAGGTTTCTATCAACTGTTCTATTTGCATTCTTGAAAAAATATCAATATAGTTCAGCGGTTCGTCCCATATATAAATATGCGCCGGGGTGAGAAGACTGGCAGCCAGGAGTACCTTCTTCTTCTGACCTTCTGAATACTCTTCAATATTTTTCTCAAACTGAACTCGGTTCATATCCAGTTTTTTGAGTAACGTGAGGAACAGGCTATAGTCCAGTTTGTGGGCCTCTGCATATTTTTTAAGGGATCCCGTAAGTTTAGAGGCATCCTGATTTACATATGATATGGTCAGTTCACTTGCCAGCTCCATGGAGCCGCTTGTAATCATGTTAGTTTCGTTTTCTTTTTGGTTTCCTGTTTTGCTTTCTTGTTCTGCTGCTGAGAGTATAGCCTTTATAAGAGTAGACTTTCCGCATCCATTTTCACCACTAAGAAAAAGAATATCGCCTTGTAGTAACTGGAAAGTTAGGTTATTTAGTATGTTCTCACTGGAGTCTGAGTAGCGGAGCGAGAAGTCTCTACATTTCACGAGGCATTTCTTGTGATGCCTTAGGGGCATGAGCTTCAGATTGTCAACACTTTCGATATCCTTAAGGAGACCTTCTTTTTCTTCGATTTCTCGTTCGATTCGCTTCTCGAAGTTTTTAACTCTGGATTGCATTTTCTTGGTTTTGGCTCCGATATATGCTCTGGTTGAAATGCTTCTATCGTGCTCCTTTATAGGATCAAAACCAATCTTGGTATTCTCATTTTTATCCGCCCATCTTCCAGCTCGGTCGGCAGAGGAGCGAAGCTTCCCAATTTCTTTTAGGTGTTTCTCATTTTCGGATCTGGCAAAAGTGTCGGCCTTTTCCTTATTATCCCACCATGTGCTGAAATTACCTGAAACCACCTCTATAGATGAGCGATTAAGAACTAGACAGTGGTCAGTTACTGCGTCGAGCAAGTCTCTGTCGTGCGATACAAGAATAAAACCCTGCTTCTCGCGGAGATAATTCTTAATGATCTCGCGACCGTCCCTATCTAGATGATTAGTTGGCTCATCTATTAGCAGGAATTCATTTTCGCCGGAAAAGAGAACAGCGAGCATTACTTTAGTGCGTTCTCCAAAGCTGAGAGTACTTATTGGGCGATAGAGCAGCTCGCAGTCTACGCCCATCTTGTTCAGCTCGCAGATTACCTTCCAGCTCTCAA